>NZ_PTQW01000020.1 GCF_004343725.1 Treponema sp. J25 | reverse complement strand
ACCATCTCCCTTCGTTGATCACTGACATAATAGAAGCTATCTCATTTATTTAACGATAAGATAAGATAATAGGAGAGCAAAAAGGGGGGAAGTATGAAAAAAGGTTGGATCCTTGTCTTTCTGTTTTGTATCTGTTTTTTTGTTTTAGAAATACCATGGCTTGTTTTTGCCGGTGGTAGTCAGGATGCCACAGAAAAATCAGTAGAGAAACCAGCTGGTTTTAAAGAAAAACTTGATATTAACGACAAGAAACCGGGAAAATACAATTTTTATTTAGAGGCCCAGGATAAGGGTGGCAATGTAACATTGGAGGGGCCCTATAATATTTATATTGACCCAGAGTCAGATTTGCCGGTTCTTCGGATCATCAATCCCCGGCAGGATATGCGAGTCCCAGGAAACCTCAATATTGTGGGAACCTGCGTTGATGATGATGGGGTTTCGGCGGTAGAACTCATGTTTAATGAGGATCCTACCACTGTGGTGAAGGCGGAAGGCACTGAATTTTGGTCTTACTATTTGGATACCAAGAACCTTCCGGATAATCTTTATTCTATCACGGCCTGGGGTATTGATAGTAACGGCCTTAAGGGTAAGCCTGTTAAGGTATTGTGGAATTTAGATCGTAAACGGCCGGTAACTCAGGTAGAAAGCCATTCCCTCGGAGCCTTGGTGAGTGGAACAATAACCCTTCGGGGATGGGTGGAAGATGGAAATGGCATAGAGGTCCTCTCGGTATCTAGTGATAACGGGAAAACCTTTCAGCCTATAAAAATTTCCCAGAACAAGAAGGACAAACGAACCTCTTTTACCACTGTTATAAATACTCGCCAATTCGAAGATGGACCGAAGGTTATCTGGTTTAAAGCCAAGGACCGACAGGGTACTACGGGCATTTATAGTTATCTTATGTATGTAGATAACACGAAACCGGAAGTAAAAGTGGTGTCTCCTGAACCAGATATAGCAGTGAATGGGATATTTACGGTGGCCGGCTATGCAAAAGATACGGTGGGATTAAAATCCCTTTCCTGGTCATTGGGTAAAGATTCAGGAGAGTTTGAATTAATTGTAGGAAATCCCTGGTGGGTAAAGACCTTCGATATCCGGGGGCAAAACGTAAAAAGTCTTGATCTGGTTATTACCGCTGTAGATGTATCGGGGAATATAACCACAGAAAGACGTAAAATCCTTGTAGATCAGACAGCAGATTTGCCGGTGGTGCAACTCGAAGAGCCCCAGCAAAATCAGGTTTTCTTTGGTCATGAAATTAGCCTTCGGGGAATAGCCCGGGATGATGATGGGGTGGAACAGATATTTTATTCCCTTGATGGGTCTGCTCCTATAGAAATTCCTACCACCGGGGCGTTCCAGCTTGTTATTTCGGATATAAAGGCTGGTTCCCATACGCTTGAGGTATGGACAAAGGATATTACGGGTATTATTGGTCCTAAGATAGGAGTAAAAAATATTGTAGTAGCGGGCAATGTGCCTGATCTCGTTATAGAGCAGGTGGGAAGCGGTGCATCAAAAGGTGGAGAACAGAGACCGTTTAAATCGGGGATGGAGGTTAACAGTGAATCTAATCCCCGACTCATCTTAAAAGTAACGAGTGAAAGTGCTCTTAAAAAGCTCAGTTGGACCTTAGGGAGCCTTCCTGCACAGAATGGAGAAATAAAGGGAAAGAGCTCAAATTCCCTTATGTATGAAATCCCTCTTCCTTTAACCATAGATTATGGCCAGGTTCCTATCCGTATTGTTGCTACCGATATATATGATCGCCAGGGAGTGTTGGAGGACTTTATCTATGTGACCGACCTCACAAAGGCCCGGGGAGAACCGGCAGTAGTATTTGAAGATCTACGTATCGCCGAAGACGGAACCCTCCGTTTGGATGAGGTGTATCCCTTTACGGGATATCTCATAGGGGCCACTGCAAGAAAAGCACGGCTTACCAAAACGAGCAGGGTAGTGCGTCTTGTGGTAGAAGGGAATTTCTTCCGTCTTGAAAGGGGAGAATTACCGGGCCGAGAAGAGAATCTGGTAGTAGAATTTGAAACCGATAAGGGTTTTACCTATCGTTCACGTCCCTTTACGGTGATTAATCCCGGAACAACGCCGGTGCTTACACTGGATGACCCCCTTCCCCGGCTAGTAGAAAAGGAAGAAAATGAGAGTCTTGGTACCGTGATTATTAGCGGAAAAGTTCAGGCCGATTTACCCGTCGAACAAGTGAAATGGAGACTTTATGGGTCTGCTTCTGCGGCGGCAATTAAAGAAGGGGAATTGCCGGTAGCAAAAGAGCGATTTGAGTTAAGGATCGGCAAGGATGATATCCCCTTTGGCCCCGCGATCATTGAATTTTCTGCCAGAACCGATGGTGAATTGGGCGTGGCAGCGATACCAGTGTACCGAGAGGACCCTTCGGCGGTGCCGCTTGATCCAAAAGCGAAAATCCCTGCTCCCGTCGTTTCCTGGATAGAAGGGGAACAGTTGTACTACCTTGTTAACACCGCAGTTTCCCTCGATACCTATGAACTCCAGATAAATGGGAAAGTCCCCGGAGGAGAGGTACCTCAAAATCTCCCCTATTGTGGAGTAATTCCAAGATCAGCCCTTCTTATTGGGGCTAATACGCTCAACCTTCGGGTAAGTCAAAAACAGGATAAACGAGAGCAAAGCTGGAATTTTTCTTACAGAACGACGAGGGCAGCCCCGCCCTCTTCTATACGAATTGATCAGGTGGATGGCCAGAATTGGTTCAACGGCATGGTAGTGTCTATCCCGCGGGGCGGTAAAAAAGGTTCGTCCCTTGTGGCAAAGGTAGAAACCTACGGCCAGATCACGAATGCTGTCGCCTCTCTCGGGGGAAGAACAGGAGTGCGGGGAACGATTAAGAAACTTTCTGGTTCGGAGTACGAGGTAAGTTTTGAACTTCCCGTCGATTTGCCGGCCGAGAGAATTCCTGTTGCCGTAGAAGTAACAATCAAGGATAGCCCCGCTGTAAAGGCTTCAGGAAGTTTCTTTGTTGTTCGGCCTGCTGAAGAAAGACAAATAAACGTTGCTGAGAGTTTCCGCTGGGTAGCCCCCGCCATTTTACCGGACGCCAAGATTCTGCTGGATCAGCAGAAGCCGCTGGTGGGAATATATACGGGGCGTCCCCTCGCAAAGGTAGACTTCACTAAGAAAACAGAGGGCCTTCGCTGCGAAGTGGCAGATGGGCTAGTGATCCTCTCATCCCTTCGGGATGGTCTATACAGGGATGTTCGACTGGTGCTTACCGATGTGGATGGCTGGCAATATACCACCGATCCCTACACGATTTTAGCGGATTCGCAGAAACCGGAACTCGCTTTTGTCAAGAATATCGAAGGGGCATGGATTCAAAATAGTCTGGCCATAGAAATAGACGCCACCGATGCAAACGGAATTCAAAAACTTGAATACAGTGTAGACCTCGGCAAAACGTGGCAGCCCTTGCCAGACAAAAAAACAACCTTAGATGTATCTAGCCTGCCCGATGGAATTGTGGGATTAGTGTTTCAGGCCACCGATACGGCGGGTCGGGTAAGCCGTATCGGTGCGACGGTGCATAAAGATACGGTAGCGCCGGTAGCAAGGGTTGTGGTGCCTGTTCAGGATGTGCGGATAAATGGAATTCAGCGGCTGGGTATTGCCATCGAAGATGGGGGAAGGATTGCCTCTATTGAATACGAAGGACCTGATAAAAAACGCACATCCCTCGAACTCGGATATTTTATGGATCTGGTTGTGGGGAATCCCGAACTGCCTCTTAAGGAGGGTATGAAATTCCATATTACCGATGCGGCGGGAAATAAGACCGTTTTGGACTCTTTTCCCTTTGTGATAGATCAAGAGATGGATCTTCCCATTGCGGTGGTGAATGTTCCTGAGGATAACGAGGTTATAACCACGGATTTTGTGGTTTCTGGTATCATTTATGATGATGATAGGCCTGCCCGGATCTGGTACAAGATCGATGAGGGCGCCCTTACCGATCTCGAAGCGGAGTATGCCTTTTCTATTCCAATTTCCCTTACGAGCCTGACCGATAACGAGCACACCATTACCATAGTTCCCGAAGATATGTATGGTGTAAAAGGAAACCCGGTGGTTCGACGTTTCCGGGTGTCCCTGGAAGAACCGAAGGCGAGTGTGGTTTCCCCCCGTTTTGATGAAACAGTTAAAGGCGTTGTAGAGATAAAAGGTGTTGCTTCTGATAAAAATGGTATCGCCCTGGTGCAGGTTTCATTGGACAATGGTGTTTCCTTTAATGACGCCAAAGGGACCGAACAATGGTCATACAAATTCGATTCAAAGATTTTGCAGGACGCTACCCACGTGGTCTTTATTCGGGTTCGGGATAACTATGGCATAGAAGGGCTGTATTCGAGCATGATAAGCGTTGATAATACGTCTCCCCGGCTCTCCTTGGAATCCCCTGTGGATGGCCTTACCACGGTGGGGCCCGTGTCTATTTCTGGTCAGGCCAGTGACTCCATGGCCTTAGCGGGGATTACGGTGAATCTGCGGAGCCTGGAGGGAGTAAAGATCCCACCGGAACTTGCCACTATAACCATAAAGCCCGATGCGGTTATTACCGCAGACCTGGATCTCGGTTCTCTTCCCGATGGTTTGTACAATATCGATGTATGGGCTATTGATGAGGCAAAAAATGTGACGCGCCTTTCCCGTAACATTAGACTCGCAAAGAATAGCCAACCCAACTTTATAGAATGCCTCTATCCGCTAGAAGGAGAATATGTCCAGGGTTCTTTCAATCTCTATGGATATGTGGGGGGCACCGAAAAAGTAAAAACCCTTAGCCTTCTGGTTAATGGAGAAGTTCTGGAGGTCACAGAGGTAACTGCGGCGGGCTATTTCCGCTTCTCCCTGGATGGTACGAAGCTTCCCAGCGGTCCCGTGGTTCTTAAAGTTCGGGGTGATTTTGGTGGCACGAAAATGGTGGAATCTACCCCTCGCACTATCCATTATACTCCTAGTGGTCCCTGGGTAACGGTGGATAGTCTTACGATGGGGGATTTTGCCTTTGAACGGCCCTGGCTTAGTGGACGGGCTGGGTATGACCTTTCGGAAGAAGAAAAAACGCTCCTCGCCGATAAGAAACTCGATAAGGAAATCCGCGAGGCTATCCTGGCTAAGAAACTACAAGGGGTAGACATAAGCTTTGATAATGGTCGCACCTTTAAAGAAATAGCTAAAAATGGGAAATGGCGTTTCCGACTTGAGACCCAGGATATGGCCGAAGGTACCCACTACATGGTACTTCGGGCCCGTATGGCCAATGGAGAAAGCGCGGTTACCCGTATGCTGGTCCAGATTGATAAAACTCCCCCCACCATACGGCTCATTAGTCCTCAAACAGGAGGCCGGTATAACCAGGAACTGGAATTCGCTGGCCTTTCACAGGATGATATCGAACTTAAGGACCTGAAGTATGTTCTTCGCAAGGGGGACAAGGCTTCCTACGAAATACCGGGCTTTATCCAGGGTCTGTATCTTGATACCCATTTCTGGGGGGCCACCTTATACGATGTAGGGGCGGGGTTAACCTTCTTTGATAACAACGTAAAGCTCCAGTTCCAGGTAGGTCAGTTTACCCAGGAGCAATGGGCCTGGTTTACCAGTGAGCCCATGCGTTATGGAGGGATGGTGTACGGCGCGAAGCTCCTGGCAAATATTTTCTACTTCCCCTTTAGTTTTATGGGGGGGCCCGATTGGTCCTGGCTTTCGGCCAGCGTAGCCTTAGGGGCCAACTATTCTTACTTTACCTATACCCAGAGCGGTAAACCCCAAATGTTGTCTGCTATTCTGGGGCAGCTTGAGTTCCCCCGCATCACCATCCAGAACAAGAACATGAAGATGTTCCGGAGTTTTGCGATGTATACGGAGCTTCAGCTCTGGTTTGTGCCTACGGATGTGGATACTTCGATTGTTGATGTGGATACCCTGGTTCCCCATATTACGGCAGGGTTCAGATTAAATGTGTTTTAAGAGGAGGAGCAACATGAAACAATCTAAGCTCCTTACGTGGATCCTTAGGGCATCATGGCTGTGCATCCTCAGTGGGACGGTGGTTGGATTTCTAGGATGTAAGATAGGGCTAGGCTCAGAGGTGGACCTGATACCCCCTGAACTAACCATTACGAGCCCTTCGAACTTAGAGTATGTACCGCAGACCTTTGCTATTCAGGGAACCTGGTCTGATAATCAGGGGATCGGAGAAATCGTAATAACCAATGCCTCTACAGGGGCGATATTGGGGAAGGCCTCTATCCAGGGATCAGAATGGAATGCCCTTGTTTCTCTCCCTGAGGGGGAGCAGAACATCCGGGTTACCGCCTACGATAAAAATCAAAATAGCGGACAGAAGTCTACCCGAACTATCACGGTTCTGGTTGATGCGACTTCCCCGTATGTAAAAAAGTTAGAACTGGTTCGCTTAAGCGGTTCCCGGGATGACCCCCGGCCGCTGGATGCCCTTAAGGCCCTTGACCTCCTCAGCAAAGAGAATCTGGACCTCTTTCATAATGAGATTGTGCGTATAGAGGCAACCATAGCTGAAAATTTCCAGATGCAAAATGTTACGCTCCATGTGCTTGATGAATCGGGGCAGGATGTGCTTGTGCTTTCAAATAAAAGTCAGAATAAGTTTAGCCCCTATTTTGAACTTACCCAGGAGATGCTTACCCAGAAAAATTCCCTGTATGCCAGTGGTCGCCATTATTTCCGGCTTACCATGGAAGCCTACGACCAGGCAGGAAACAAAAATACGGATCAGTTTTTCTGGTTCTGCTGGTACCCCGAAGCGGATCAACCTAAGGTTGTGCATATGCCGGCGGTAACGGAAGGTC
This sequence comes from Treponema sp. J25, assembly GCF_004343725.1. NCBI lineage: Bacteria > Pseudomonadati > Spirochaetota > Spirochaetia > Treponematales > Treponemataceae > Treponema > Treponema sp. J25. The sequence continues at coordinate 66,876 of NZ_PTQW01000020.1, read as the reverse complement.
GTATCGTGGTCCCCTCGGGCAATATGGTTACCTTTGATTTTTACGATGATGATGGGCTCGGGGTGGTACAGATGAAGCAGCTTTCTATCACCGAATGGAATAACGTTCAGGGGACGACCGATGAGGAGAAATTAAACTATCTTAAGAACAACGACAGCGCCCGACAGACCCTTTTAGGTGCTTCCCTTGTGGGAAGCGAAGGGGGACGAATAAAAACCCATTCTCTATCGGTAGGCTCTATCTCAGGGGAATACCGCCTTGTGGCGATGGTTCGGGATGTGAAGAATGATGGGACCTCTCGGCTCTGGAATGCCCAGGTCTGGCCTCTTCTTGTGACAGACGAGGATGCACCCGTCCTCTTTGTCGAGAGTCCGGCCCAGAATACGGTGCCGGTGGTAGATGAAAACGGCACTTTTACCCTTCAGGGGTATGTCCTGGATAATCGGGGAACGACGACGATGCTTATGGCCTGGGTGCCTATCGGTTCTTCTCGCACAGAAGAAAGTGTGAAGTCTGAACTTGCCAATTGCCAGCTTGGGGTTGGAGGGAAAATTACATTACAGGATGGAACCGTGTTAAGAAGGATAGCCCTAACGGCAGCAGCGGATAGGGTTATCAATGGGGTTACCTATAAACAGCACACCTTCCAGATTCCGCTGAACCTTTTTACGGATTTTCTCTATAACGGGAATATCCAAAATACGACAAAAAAATTGTATTTCCTGGTGAAGGATGAGGACGAGAACAAAACTTACCAATCCTTTGTACTTGCCGGTGACCAGGCTCCTCCCACTATCACCATAAGCTATCCGTCCCAGGATTTACAGGTCCACGATGTTGCACAGGACCTGGTTATTCAGTTTAGTGCCAGTAAAGAAAGTGGCCTTGCGATAGAACAGGCCCGGCTAGAGGACATTACTAATAATGCCAATCCCCAGGAACTTACTCTAAGTAGGACCGGCAATACCTGGTCTTCTACGGTATCTGCGGCATCTCTTTCTGAAGGACGGCGAACCTATCGGATATCGGTCACCGATAAGCTCGGTAATGTGGCAACGCAACAACGGACGGTTATTCTGACGGCGTTACCGGCGCTCTCGTATATTACCTCGAGTCAGAGCAATGGCCTGTATAAAACCGGGCAACCCCTGCTTTTGCAAGCAAAATTTTCCCGGCCGGTAAGAGTAACGGGAGGTCCCCGCTTACGGTTGCGCTACACCCCGACTGATACCAGCGATAAATATGCTTCCTATACCAGTGGAAATGGGACGGATACCCTGGTGTTTACCTTTACGGTTCCCTCGGGAGCGGAAAGCAGTCAGTTACGAACGCCCTCTACTCCTATCGATCTTAACGGAGGAACCATAGAACCCACCGAGGGCCTGGGGGGGAGCGCATTGCTGCCGGGTATCAATGGGGTGCCGCCTCTTGAAGAGGCTAAGTCGCTCCAGGGAAGGAAAGAATTAGCTATTGACGGGGTACCCCCCGTCATTAGCTCCCTTACGGTAAATCCTGGGTATTACCGGGCCGGTACCACTATTATAGCTACCCTGACGTTGTCTGAGAGGGTCCTGGTAAATGGCTCTCCCCAATTGCTCCTTAGCGGAACTAATCCCGCCCAGTTTACGGGCAGTTTCTTGCAAGTGGCGGACAATGTGCTTACCTTTGCCTTTGGGATAAGTGCCGGACAAACGGCTAATCCTCTTTCGTATAATCTCAGTTCCTGTATACCTTCCAACCAGCTTTCCTCTATCACGGATCTAGCCGGAAATCCCCTGGTCCTTTCTACCTCTGGTACAGGTGTGACCAGCGCCTATGTGGATACTACCGCCCCGGCAGCACCTGGTATCAGTGGGGTAACCAATGGGGCTAAATATAACAGTCCGGTTACGATCACCCTTACCGGTCTTGAGACGGGGGCCCAGGGCTCTTACTCTCTGAACGGCGGTGTTTCCTGGCAGCCCTATACCAACCCCGTCGCTGTGGGGGCCAGCGGGGCCTATACGGTGATGGCTACCCAGCGGGATCAGGCAGGGAATATCTCTCCCATAAGCAATCCTGTCTCTTTTGAAATGAACACCGCTTTCCCGGACATACAGGAGCTTTCCTGCGAGAATCCCGATGGCACCTATGGTATAGGAAGCGTAATGCGCTTTAAGCTTGTCTTTGCAAATACCGTAAAAACCATAGGAAGCGGGGCCACAGTAACCATCGGAAGTGGTGCCTCTGCAAGGACGGCCACGGTAGTTCAAAACCCAACGGGGGCTGCGGTCCTGTATTTTGAGTATACCGTGAGCGCAGGAGATGTCTTTAATCCCGTAACGGTAAGCGCCATAAATCTTACTAATGTGCAAGACCTTTATGGCAATAGTCCTGGAACGGTAACGGTACCGACCTTTAATCGGCCTGGTCTTAAGATTGATGGGGTGCCGCCGGCGGTAAGCAGCAGGAGTCCAGAGCCCAACACGGCCAGTAGTGACTCGCAAATTTCGGTGACCTTTAATGAACCTATCTTTGTTGAATCGGGGCTTATCGAAGTGCGCCGAACTGGCAACTGGTACATTCCTGTGGTGCTTACGGAAGCGGAGTTTGCGGCCATTTACTATTCCTCGGCCCTTACCGAAGCGGATCGACAAACCCTGATGTTTACCGAAAATGGCGCTCCCCTCTTGCATCCTCAGACAGGACAGCCTGTGGGGCCCTACCGAAAGATTACCCATGGGTTAAAGCTCTCAGGAAGCACCTATGTGCCCGATACAGCCACGAAATATGTACTGGATTTCCCCTTCTCGGCGGCGGATAATCAAGAGGTAACCTACGCGCTGGACTTGAATAATGATGGTGACACTAATGATCTTGGAGAAACTCGAACTATCGCTGCAGGGGCAATTCGGGCGGTCTTGGAAAAAACGGGCTACCATAGACAAACGGTAGATGTGGCCTCCTATGCGGTGAGCATTACGGGAAATACGGTCACTATTACGTTGCCGAAACCCCTGGTACGGGGGCGCCAGTGGACCGTTACCATTCCCGCGGGGGCGTTCCGTGATGGGGCGGGTAATACCAATGAAGAGATAATCTGGTCCTTCTGGTCTGACCAGGTAGCAACCCCGGTGATTCGCGTGGATCGGTACAGCCATGGATGGGGAGCCCAAGAGCCCATCGTGAGCGGTGGTTATATTACGGGCTATCGTTCCGTAGGGAATGTGGATATCACCACCGTTCCCACCGGTTATGTTCGCGTCCGGATTGACTGTGAAACCCCGGGGGCTACGATTCTGTATGGTACCCTTACTAAAAGCAGTGCCACCGTGGACCCCACTGGAGTGGGGAGTAACCAAACAAGAAGCTCTTCTAATGCCGATGCCACAGATACCGATTTAAGTGGAATAAACTCTGCTACCCTATATACCGGATTCTTCCCCTTAGGAGATGGGGCATTAAATACGGCTATTAAGTATTACATTGCCGCTACTGCCACTAAAGCAGCCAATGGTTCTGAACCGGCCCTAACGGCTTCGGATCGGGGATACGAAGGGGTCTTTAAAAGTATCATTATGTATCGGGAGCCCGGTTCTACAGGACCTCTTCGGTTCGAGGGAAGTAATATACAGGGAGGGATGCCAACTATCTCTGGCTTCCCCTTACGAGATGCGGATCCGGATATTCGTTTCTCCAAGTATGCCTATAATACCGGTGCAGATTGGTACTGGATAAGCTGGGAAATTGTTTCTATCTGGTATAACCAGAGTGTGCGGGCTAATTGGCAGCAAGGGTATTACGAAAATAGCTATGGCAACTATCTCTATAGTTATCAAAAAACCTACTGGTAAAAGGAGGCGATGATGAAAAAGTTTTCTATCAGTACGTTGATAATCCTGAGCCTCCTCGTGGGGGCCTGTAAATTTGTGGTAGGCCTGGGGCCCCAGGTAGATATGACGGGGCCCGTTCTGGAAATTCACAGCCCGACCTATATGGAGAATGTGCAACCTACCTTTACGATAAAAGGTGTGGTGGAAGATGATATTCAGTTTAAAGAACTGGAGATTACTGTAGACCGGCTTCCGGGTATGGTGTGGCGGTATGCGGTGGATTCGGGTTGGATGAGGCGCTCCTCTTCTGAAGGGTCATGGCAAGCAGATACGGCGGGGAAGGCCCTGGGGGATAAAAAGCGGGTCCAATGGGAAACGAGCGTAGCCCTGGGTGACTCCGCAGAGGGGGAGTATGTGATTACCGTTACTTCCAGGGATGCCTTTGGGAACGTATCTTCCAAGTCGGTGCAGCAACGAACCGTGGTGGTGGATAAAACACCCCCGCTTCTTACTATAAACACTCCCTCGTTAGAAGTTCTTTTAGGGGGGCAAAGCCCGGAAGATCGGTTTGGCGTTTTACAACTGGAAGATCCGGTGAATCTTACCCGGCTTTTTAATGGGGATCTCGCCTTTTCGTGGAATATTGCTGAAAATAACAAGCTGAAAAGCCTGGTGTTTCAGCTTGCCGGTACGACAGATAATTCCATTTATTATGAGAAGACCCTTCAAAATATAGAACGGAGTGGAAGCCTTGCTATTACGCCAGCGGAAATTAAAGAGCCTCTTACTGGTAATGTGGTAACAGGGAAAACCTACCTGCAGGTAATTGTGGATGTATATGACGAAGCAAACAACCGGGAACGTGCGAGTAAGGGCTGGTTTTGTTATTGGCCCGAGGCAGACAAACCCTGGGTGGTATTGCCCGTAAAGGATGAAAATCCGGGTAATTTCCAATTTGCGCCGAACTATAGCCTTCAGGGGCAGGCTTACGATGACGATGGGCTCAAAGAAATTCGGGTTGAAATCTACCGTTATCAAACTACTACTCTTATAAAAGAAGAAGTAATAGATCTATCAAATAAAGCACCCCGTTCAACAACCTGGTCCATTACGGTACCGGATGAGATGGGTAACTATACTCTTAAGGCCCGGTGTACGGATATCTATGATGAGGTATCAACAGTAAAGATAGGTCATTTCTACGTTCAGGATGTGGGGCTCCCCAATATCACGGTCCTTGAGCCAGATACGAGCCAGAGCCTTTTTGGTGATGCGAACGGGAACTTCACGGTTCGGGGCTCCGCCGATGATGATTCGGGAATTACCCAGGTAAAAATTGCCTGGATAAAACCGGGATCCCAGCAGAGCGAAGAACTCCTTAAGTACATGGATAGGAATTATGCGGGGTGGAACCAGGTTGGTATCGATGGTAGGGGAAACAAGGTGTGGGCTGCCAACCTTGAGAATCCTTTAATTCAAGCAGGTCGGGTGATTCGAGATTTTTCCCTTTCCCTTAATCTTTTTTCAGATCTCGGGATCAATGGCAATACCCTTAAACTTGAGAATCAGACCTTTGTGGTATGGGCGAAAGACAATAGTGAAAAGACAAGAACCCAGCAGATAAACGTACCGGGAGATCGTAGTGCCCCTGAACTTACAATTGATACAGTTTCTGTCCATTCGGGAGGAACTATCACTAATTATGATGTAACTTCTTCCTTAATTCTTCCGGCCCTGGGCGTCGGCGATACGGTATCTTTTTCGGGAACCTGGAAAGATGATTCTACGGATCGCTGGAGTGATAAAAACAAGATAGGCCCGATTGAGGTCCGGTGGGGGGGAGCTAATTTTGTGGTTACCAGAAATACCAATGATACCTGGACTACCAATCAGATTGTTCCTCCCGCTGGCGCGGTGGCTACTATTGAGGCTCAACAAAGCGACTGGGGCGGTAATAAGGGTCTACACCGGGTGTCTTTTTTAGTGGAAACCGATAATCCTGTTCTGGTTCGGATAAGTAGCGATAAGGACGACGGGGCTTACCCGGCGGGGACGGTTATTTCGATTTATTTAGATTTTAACAAAAATGTTACCTTTAGTGGGGGCGCCTCAAATCCGACCCTTACCCTGAATAATGGGAGAACCGCTTCGTATTCTAGTGGAAATGGTACGGCTCGCCATGTGTTCCAGTATACCGTTGCAGCGGGAGACACGAATGTAGAGAAACTGGATGTGACTGCTATTGTTTCAGGGGGGCATCAATGGAAAGACAGTAGTGGCAAAACTACGTCTATGACGCTTCCCACGGGGGTTAATTCCCTGGCGGGTGGAAAGTCCCTGTGTATAGATACAATTGCGCCTACCCTGGAGGCAACCCAGCCCTATAAAGCTATTAGTTCGGCGGGGTGCTATAATGCGGACAAAACCCTCTTCCTGCAAGTGGAATTTTCGGAGGCCGTAACGATAAGCGGATCGCCCCGTCTCAGGTTATCCAGTGGGGCCAATGCGGTGGCTACCTATAGTACTAAATTGAGTGATCAGTGGTATCTGTTTATATATACCGTGCAGGCAGGGGAGAATACTGCTGCCCTTGCCGTAACGGCCTTTGAACTCAACGGGGCCACTATTAAAGATCGGGCCGGAAATAGCTTTACCCCCCAGGGGGGAGGCTCCCTCGATAAATCTATAGTGATTGATACCACCGCTCCGGCGAATCCCACGATAAGTGGTATTACAGGGGGCACAAAATATGCGGCGCAGACCTTTACCGTAAGTGGTGAATCCGGGGCCACCCTTGAATATTCCACTGATGGGGGAGGGCACTGGCAGACCTATACGGGGGTGGTGACTATTTCTTCCAATGGGGAATATGCCATAACGGCCCGACAGACAGATCAGGCGGGGAATATCTCGCCGGCAAGTAGTTCTATAGTAGTCATAGTCGATAAGGATCCTTTGCTGCTTTCGGTAACCACTCCCCTGGCGGATGGACGGTATGGAGCAGGGACGGTCATTGATATTAAACTGAATTTCCGCAAACCCATTACCGTTAGAGGGAATCCTTCGTTGCAATTGAATACGACCCCCCTTCGGAGTGCAAGTTACGAGAGCGGTAGCGGTACCACCACCCTTACCTTCAGCTATACTGTCCAGGAAGGGGATGCCGCTGCTGCTTTGAATGTAAGTTCTCTTGTAATTCCACAAGGAACAAATTTTATGGATAGTACTGGTACAGAGGTTACGAGTTATATCACCTTGCCTGTTGCAGGAAGTGGTCGGACCCTGGCGGAACAGCGGACTATCGAAATAGTAACGGGGGTTCCCCTGTTAACCTCTGCTACGCTTACCGGAACTACCCTGACCCTTACCTTTAACCGTCCTATTTACAAAGGAAGTGGTTCCCTTACCCTGGAGATTCCTGAAGTTTCCTATCGGGTTCCTGCAGTTCTTTCAGAAGCTCGATATACCGAATTAGCAAATCGTCTTTCTGGCGCAAATCTGACGACCTTCCAGAATGCCTACAAACGGGGAACCAATGGGGCTACCGAAACTGGTCCTGATCTGGATGCGAAGTATGTCCTTGACTGGAACACGGATATTACTGATGCGAACCTGCGAACGGTATTGCGAGCGGCGGGGGAACATCGCGTAAGTATCCCTGTCCTTTCGAGCGCCGTGGTCCGCAGTGGAAATACCCTTACTATCACCCTGGCGGGTTCCTATGCCCTTCCGGTTAAAGGAGTTGTCTATGATCTTCTTTTACCTGCGGGGCTTGTGGTGGATCAGCTTTCTCGGCCGAATCCCGCGGTAACTTCGGGATTCCAGATTACCCCAGAGGGAGTAGAAGCCCCGATTATCAGGATCCGGAAATCCCGGGAAACCCTGGCGCTTACAAACGGTGTGGTACGGGCAAGCCAGCCATTAACGGCTCAGATAAAAATGGAATGCCGTACGCCAGGGGCCACCGTGTATTACACCGAAAGTTCTGCCTGGTATGCCACTCAGCCGATAGATCCAAACATCAATACCGATGGTGTGAAACCAACAGCTCAAGCAGGGCCTCCTGCTCCTGCAGAACCCACCACTAGCAGTACGAGCTATACCGCTTCCTTTACCATTGGAAGCGCTACCGATCTCGTTCAGGGCCTTAAGTATCGAGTTAGAGCACGGGCCTACAAAGATGGGGTATGGTCCAGTGATGCCTGGGAACAGGCCTACCGTTCGGTGCTTCGCTTTAATAATGATGGGCCGGTGAGCCTTAATCCTACTGCAGCCCAGGGATATTCCGATACTCTTGTTGAGCAGCCCTGGGTGCGGGGAGGAGATGCGGTAACTGGTTCGGTTTTAACTCCCGGCTTCCCTCTTTCCTGGGATGAAAATGATTACGGAGGAATCCGGCTTATGACACTGGCCTCGGGGGATCCCACAGGGAATAGTATTTGGTATTGGGTCTCCTGGGATATTAATACTACCGCCTATGTGGGGCTCCTGCTGGGCACCACCCCCACCGATGTGAATGAAGCCACTAATTATGGACCCAAAACCTGGGGCTGGGGGAAAAATGCCTGGGTTCCCTTTAAGGAGTACTATCCTCTTTTCCCGGGAGAAAGCAGGACCTTGCAGAGTAGTCTTTATGCAACAATTCAGGGAGTGAATAGAGGCTCCTTCATGTTCGGTATTACCAATGATGGGGGCACAAAGACAAGACCATAAATAACAGACAGGGTCCTTCCCCAGCATTCTAATGCTCCGGTGAGCCTTCCTTCTGGCCTCGCTTGATTGGGGCCGTGCTCTCCCCTCTAGCCACGCCGGAGCACCTTGAGGGAGCCGGACCCCTTCCCGGTGGCTCCGAAGTACCGGGGGACCTTTGTTGTTCCCTTTTTTGATTTCGCCGGCCTATGTCGAGGCCGGCGGACTCCTCTCCGGTGGCTCCGATGTACCGGGGGGCTTTCTTGGCCCTTAGGACTTTTGGGGTGCCTTTTTGGCTTTGCTGGGGCCAATCATTTTTATTTCCCCCCTTGCAGATGTACCATTTTTGTTCACAATTAATAATATGAGCTATCCATCGGGCAAACCACATGCAACGAATCCTTTTATTCCTTCCAGAGGGGCAAAGGGGTGCCCCTCCCTCTATAGCATGGCCGGGGGAAGCCCCTCTCGCTCCCTGGAAGGGGCGAAGAATGAACCCCATACCATTCCTGAAAGAAAGACCGCTCGGTCAGTTCCTTTGTGGCAGGGGGGCCCCAGGTGATGATCCCTCCTCTTTCTGAGGGTTGTTCGCAGGCATCCCTTAACCGAGAGGCCCTTTGTGCCGATACAAGTACTATAGAGCAGCACCCTATGCCACTAAAAAGCGGTTTTTCACTCCTGGAAATGGATAAAAAGCTGATCCGGGAACATGCCATTCAAATTCGCGATGCCCTCTTTGGCTGTACTACCGAGGTTCAGGTAGAAGCCTCCGCTGCCTTTGCCCGCTACCTGAGCAAGGTGGGGATAAACCAGGATAATTACTGGCTTTTTATGCGTCTCCTCATGACCAATAATCCCTGGGTCGTGGATGAATTGCTCCACGATCGGGAACCCCGGCTCCTGTTTTCCACCATTTTACCCACCAAAGAATTGATAGATGCGGCTTTCGAAGCCCTGTTTTCCCGTCACCCCGACGAAATCTATGTCCCCGCCCTGTTAGCCTTTCTTGGAATTATCCAGAACGCCTATTTTGATCCCGATGATGGTTATCGCCTCAGGCGTATCACCATTATGGACATCAATGCACTGGGTAAATTCCTTTTAAAAAATGAAGGCCAGGACCATCCCCTCAACGCCTTGATTCTTGATATTCTTGATAGGTTAAGTCAAATAGGTCGCTATTACCCTGAGCCGGACAAAAACATCCTTTCTCAGCAGGCCTTTAGTGTCCGCTACGCCTATTTTGATAAAACCCGGGACCTGGTCGATGCTATTCCGGAACCCCTCCTGGTGCGGGTTCCCGATAGGCTGGGGGTCCCCCCTGAAGAGGATTATCAAGAACTGGCAAAGAAACGAAAAGAACGACGTCGGGATGCCCGGGGAAGGTTTGTGAAAGAAAAGCCCTAAAAACGAGGAAAGAACGAGCCAGTCCTCTGGGAGAGGGGGAATCTCAGGGGGGACAAAGGGAAAAGGCGGGGACGCCGAAGACCTATCCTATTGAATGAGGGGACTGTAAAGAAGTCGGCTTCTCCCCACCTTTTTACTGTACCGAAGGGGCGGGGAAATCCGGGGGACGTTGAAAAGAAAGGGAAAAAAGCCTTTCTTCCGGACCGAATAGATACTTAGGTACCCCCAGGAGGATAATTCGATGCCTAAAAAAAAGAATCTTGGAATGGAAGCTCCTCTTACCACTACAAAAACCAAGGAAAACCGGAAAGGGACCAGTAGTACCATCGAAGGTGTCCCACTGTCTGGAGTGCCCCTTGTTCGTTATGTGATTGATTGTATCAATAACCTGTCAGGACGGCTTCTTGATGAGGAAGGTAAGCCGGGAGGTCTGGTTCTTTTCCCACAGAATAAGAAACCTATTATTATTGGGGACCTTCATGCAAATCTAGAAAACCTTCAAAAAATTCTGGACCATGGTACGAATCGCGAGGATTTAAAAAAAGGAGAAGCCGCATGTGTTTTTCTTGGAGACATTCTGCATGATGACCGAACCGGATATATGAAGGACATGAAAAGCTCGGTGGCTATTCTGGATGCCCTCTTTGAACTTTTTGTACAGTATCCTGGTCAGATTTATTATATTCGAGGGAACCATGATTCTTTTGATGAACGATTACGAAAAAGTGGTATTTCCCAGGGGGTAGAATTTAAAAATGAGCTCATTGCCCAAAAGGGCGAGGCCTATGCGGAAGCGGTGGGGGAATTCTTCGAATGTCTGCCGGTTTTTATTATTGGAGAAGGTTTCGTTATTACCCATGCGGGCCCCCCCCGGGGTGGTGTTGTTCGGGAGGAGCTTATCAATATCAAGAAATATCCTGAAAAATTACACCAGCTTTTGTGGAATAGGGTAAACGAATTCCATGGGAATCCGAGCCTTAAGGAATATGGCGAAAAGGATATTCGTCTCTGTCTTGAATTATTAGGATTGCCCCTGGATACCCACTTTATCGTGGGGCATAATCCTCTGTGGAACGATGGTAACGAGACAGGGGTGTGGATGAATGTGATAGGTATTAAAAACCATCACATTTTGTATTCGGGATCAGGGAGCAGGGCCCCCTATTTTACTTTTGAAGAAGGGAAATTGGTGGTCCATTTTGCGATTCCTAAACCGGCGGAGGTGTATTACTATGGATAGTAGGGAACAACTGAGCCAGGAAATTGGTGATCCATCACTTATTCGATATTATTATTTGGATAGAACCACAAAAGAACTGGGGTTTTTTTTAAACAACCTGCATCTTACCCTCTTATCTGCCCAAGATGAGGTTCCTTTTAATGCCCAGGTAAAAAGTTACCTTGCTGCCCGGGACGAAGAGAATCACCTGTGGCTTATTAAGCCGGTTCTTTCAAAAGAAGAGATGCTCTTTCATCGATCTTGTGAACTGGCCTACCTCCTGGATCACCGAACGGGAACGCTGGCGGCCCCCACTACTGCCCTTTACATTGAAGGGAAGCCCTATCGGGCGACTAAGGCGGTTCAGAAATTCATGCAAATCAGTTCCTACGATTATCTGGAAGAGCCCTTTATCGGTATCCTGCGGCTCGATTTGATTAACCGCTGGATCTATTTTGATGAAGACCGGAATCCCAATAATTATCTTGTTATTACCAATACTAAAAATCGTCCGTTTATTGTAGCCATCGATTATGATAAGGCGGATATGCTGGCGGAATACATGAAAATTACCGGTACTCCCGAAAAATTCGGCTGGATCCGGACCGAAAAAACCCGTTTTCTAACCCTTCTCCGGCCCGATAACTTTGAACGCCTTTCCATAGAAGATTTTTCCAGTCGTCTTAGCGCTTTTGAATCCATTACCCTGGAAGAGCTTCGGGAGCTTGCACTCATCGTATTTGATGGTTTTTGTGATGAACCAGTAAATCGGGCAGAAACGGTAGCCCGTCATCTGATTGAACGCCGAGACTATGTGCTTTCCTATTTTCGAAGCATGTTTAAACCACGGTGCGAGACCCCTTCTTGCCAGGATGATGAATACGCAGCCCTAGGAAAGAGTTTTCTGGATATGCATAAAAGAAAGCTTTAAAAACTCAGAAAATTTATGATTTTCCTCTTGACAGGTCGTTTTGCTGTTTTAGACTTTAAATGGATGTGCCATCACTTCTAGATGAAACAAGGAGGTTGTAATGGACAAACAAACTGAACGGGTTATCGAGCGGACCTGGTCAAAAGAAACCATCATGCAGGTAGAACTCGGGATCCTGCAAAACATGCTGGCATCCCGGACGGAGGAGGCGGTGGAGGGGGCCATCAGCTTTGCCCGGTTCTTAAGTCTTTCGGGGCTCAATAACGATAATTATCCGGTGTTCCTAAAGATGCTTGAGATTGAAAACCACTGGGTAATTGATACCCTGGTAGGTAAGAAAGATCCCTTCCTGCTCTTAAGTCCCATCCAGCCGAACAGTTATCTTTCTTTCACGGCCTTTAAGCTCCTTACCAACTGGCATCCGGGCGGTATCTACCCCATAACCCTTTCTATTGTACTGGGTATCCTTCAGGCGGCCTATGCATCTCCCAAGGATGGGTACAAGATTTATGCGGTATCTATCAACGATGTAAATAACCTGGGGAAGCATCTGAATAAAGAGCTTGGTCAGGATGATCCTAACAATCGGTGTATTCTGGATATTCTAGATAAGCTTGGATCTCTCGCGGGAACCTCCAACGATCCCGACAAAGAGCAAATGGCCCGACAGGCGAATAATATCCGAACCTACTACTTCGATAAGCGGAAAAAGATGGAAGATATTATTCCGCAGGTCTTACTGGTTAAGTCCGACTATGTGGCGAAGGAAACGGCGCCACGGATGCTCTATGTGGACTAAAAAAGGAGGTGAAGGATGAAAGAATTATTTGAAAAGAAACAGGACTGGACCGAGGCGGAGGTTCAGCAGATTGAATATAATATGCTCAAGGGAATTTTAGGTTGCCGGAGTGTGGAGGCCGTAGAAGCCGCTATTACCTACGCAAGCTATCTTAATTTTACGGGTATTACCAATGGCAATTATCCCGTTTTCTTGAATATCCTGACGGTGCGAAACCATGCGGTCATAGACGCCCTTCTGGGAACCCGGGATCCCTTCCTCTTTATGAGTTCTATCCAGCCGAATTACTTTATTGTGGCTACCTGTTTTTCTATTCTTACTAAATACCGGAAAGCCGAGATATATCCTAAAACCCTGGGGATTATCCTGGGTGTGTTCCAAACCACCTACAATTCACCGCTGGATGGATACAAAATTTATCCCCCCACAGTGGCGGATGTGAATGCCCTGGGTAAGCATCTAAACGAAGAAAAGGGGCAGGACGATCTTCTGAATCGCAGCATTCTGGATATTCTCGACAAACTTGCTTCTCTGGAGGGTCAGAACGTGGATGAAGACATGGAAGATCTGGCAGTGCATGCCCATAACATCAGGAATAACTTCTTCGATTCAAAGAAACGTCTGGTGGATATCATTCCCGAAGTACTCCTCCGTTTGGAGCCGAATCTTGAAAAGGATGTAATGCCCCGGCAGCGGAAACCCCTGGCGGAGGTTGAAGGGGCTGCCCGGGCTGCAGGGAGTGGGGCCGAAACAAACGGCTAAACCTTTTACCAGAGGCTGAACCAATGGGGGGAGGGTGAGAAGTATGGACAATTTCTCTCCTCCCCTTTTTTTAGTAATCAAGGAGGTGAACATGGCAAAAGCAGCGTGGCCCCTGTGGTCCGATACTGAAATAGATGCCCTCGAGCTTTCTTATTTAAACGATATTATCCAGTGTAGGGATGGATACAGTACCTTTGCAGCGATGGGCTTTGCGTATTACCTGGTAAATCGCCAGGGCCTTACCCCTGACAATTATCCCGTGTTTTTCAGACTTATTGAATCGGGGAATCCCTGGGTAATCGATGCCCTTGTGGGAGATAAAGAGCCCGCTAAATTTTTGGGGAGTATTCAGCCAAACACCTTTATGTTGCGGGAATGTTTCCGGATGCTTACTACCTGGAAGGCCGGCGAAATATATCCCAAGGCCCTGGAAATAATCTATGGACTCATTACCCTCTGTTATCAGGTGCCCGAAGAAGGGTATCGCCTGTATCCTTTAACGGTCACCGATGTGAACAACATGGGTAAGCACCTGGATAAATCGAAGAATCAGATGGATCCCCTTAACCGAACGATTCTTACTACCCTGGATCGAATTGCCTCTCTGGTGGAACCCCAGAAACCCATGCCCTCTGAGGAAATCAAGGATGTGGCCCTGCAGGCGAACAACATCCGGGGTAAATTCCTCGATATGACCAAGCAACTCAACGAGGCCATTCCGGATATACTCCTTGAGCGGGGGAATTACGAAGATCGGGCGGTAAAGCCTATCGTGCCAGAAATCAGAGTTTAGTAATGTAAAGGGCGGTAAGGAGGGGGCCGCCCGCCCATGGAAAATGATATGTGGCACGCACATGATGAAATTCTGGGAACCTATATCCTCCAGGAAAAATTATCCGATACATCCTGTTTTGAACAGTGGGTTGCCCTGGCGATGTATTCGCCCCATCGTTTTTTGCTGCGGTTCTTAAAAAAAGATGTCCCTGATCATTGCACTGGAGCGTTAAAAAACGAAATTTTCTCCCTCTATCACTATTCGGCAGAAGGAATTATTCCTATTGTAGAGGTAGAAACCGTAGAAACCCAACTGGTGATTTCCAGTGAATATCGGGATGAACTTCCCTTAAGAGATGTGGTCCCCTCGGACCTTCCTCTTGATGAGAAATTTCTCTTTGCCCTTGCTCTGCGGCTTGCCCGGACCCTCTCTTTTTTTCATAGCCACGGGCTGTACTGGGGGGGGCTTTTGCCAGAGGGCCTGTGGGTGCGAAAGAAAGTCCCCCGGCCAGAGGATTTCTTTTTCCTTCCCCCGGGCTATGCGGTGCTTCTCCCATTTTTACTACAAAAAAATCTGATAGGATCTGAGGATTTACCCTTATTGGCGCCGGAAATCCGGGAAGGCAAAGCAGTTTCGGTGGAGGGGGATATCTATTCCTTGGGGGCTCTCTTGCGCCTCTTTGGACTGACTGAATACCTCCATCCAGAATTGTTTGCCATTCTTTCTCGCTGTAGCGAACCTAACCCTTCTCAACGGTATCGTTCCCTGGAAGATATGATCCGGGATCTGGAAGCTTGGGGCGAAAAGCAAGGAATAGTGCAACCATATGGTTCCTT
This sequence comes from Treponema sp. J25, assembly GCF_004343725.1. Taxonomy (NCBI): domain Bacteria; kingdom Pseudomonadati; phylum Spirochaetota; class Spirochaetia; order Treponematales; family Treponemataceae; genus Treponema; species Treponema sp. J25. The sequence continues at coordinate 51,646 of NZ_PTQW01000020.1, read as the reverse complement.
CAATAGCTATCAAAAGGAAAGGGATGGGGGTGATAAAAAGGAAAGAGGAGGGACCACCCTAGTGCAAGAGGGGGGATATCCTCTGCCCCAATCGGAACCCCGAACAGAGGTGCTCCACTATTTTCAGGCCCTTTCAGAGACCTATCGTTCCCGTTATGGATATGAAGGGGAGGAAAAAAATGTCTTGCCCACAGCGCCAATCCAGAATAGGGCGTTAAAATCCCTTCCCCCCAGGGCCCCGCAGAACGTGGTCCTGTCCCATCAAGAAAAGGGGCCCCATCCGAAGGAGGAGCCCCCTCCTTCCGGCTGGGAAGACCCTGAAATAGCCGATACGAGGACCATGGAGAAAGGGGGTATAAACGGCGGGACTTTGCTGCCCTCCGCGGAAAACCCCTCTTCTCGGGAAGGGACCACAGATGGTGTAGTTTTCTCAGCCAGCGAACGGGTCTCTTTTGTAGAGCAAGGGGGAATGCCTTTTGCGCATCCTTCGTCAGAGGGAGAGTTCATCGCATTTCGCTGGGAGCGGAATCGGGTACTTCTGCAGGAGATAGAAAAGGTTCTCGAGGGGGTAGTACGCCGGGCCCGTTCTGGGCGGGGAGATCTACGATTCATCGTTACGTCCGATGTTCTTTTTCTTAAACAAACTATAGAGGCGTCCGATTTTTGGTCTCAGTTTCGGCAAAAGGTAAGGCTTATTGTGATAGAACCTGCCTCGCCCTCTGAAAATACCCTTACGGTACCTGATTTTGTTCGTTCCCTCGTAGGGGGTATAGAAAGATTTCTTGCCCAGGAATCCTCTCGACAACGAAAACATCTTGCAAAGGTTCTCAGAGAAGCCTGTGAAAACTCTGAGATAGAAACACAGGAGACAACGGCGAAAGTTGCCTCTCCTCTTGTTTCTTCGAATGGTTCATTTTCTTTGCAACGATGCTCAGAAATTTTTCAGGATCCCCGCTGGGTGGCTTCCTGTCTAGTTCCCCTTTCCACTCCGAGAAAACCCCTCTTTTTGATGTGGTGGTGCCCTATCGCATGGGATAGCTCCCTGGCCTCTTATATACAAAAGCTCATTCCTTTTGTTCTCGAGCGACCTCTTTGTTTCTGGGTATGGACCGAAACTACCCCTTCTGGGATCCCGTAAAATCTGCAACCACGTAGTGACCAGCTCCTTCTTTTTTTGCCTCTTCAAGGGCTTTCCGGGCCTTTTCAAGAATGGCTGGCCCTTCTAAGGCTCCCCCACGGGCTGCCCCTACCGACCCTCCAATCCAGATTACCGAACCGCCATATTCGATGGGACGCTGCAGGACTTCCGTCAGTTTACCTGCCTGCTCAGCCACCAGTTCCAGAGAATCCCGGGGAAGTATGGTGGCCACCACCGCAAATTCATTGCTACCCGTACGGGCGGCAATACCTTCGGCCCCCGCAAAGGTTGCAATTCGGCTTGCCACTTCTTTTAGGATGGCGTCTGCCTGGCTTTGTCCCCTGCTTCGCACAAGATCCTGGTAGTTTGCCAGGTCCGCCGCAAGAATCATCAGGGCCCGGTTATTCTCGGCAAGTTTTTTCCCCCTTTCGGAAAACCATGCCATGAGCCCATTGGTGTTAGCCAGGCCGGTAACGGGATCAATCCGATCGGGGGGAATTTCCTGTGGTTGTCCCGGATGCTCTTCCACAAAGTTTTCTGGGTTGGATACGGACTTTTTGCGGTAGCGGTACAGTGCATATCCATAGGTTACAATAGCGATAAGACCTGTTATACTTACCACACCCCATACCCCCGCAATAAGACCCGCGAGGCCTCCGAGGAGACTGACGAAGGGCATGCCCAGCACTAAGAAAGGAGCAGCCCTTTCAGTTTTAAGGAAATCAAGCCATTTCATATTAATTACTATCGGAGATATGGAATGAAAAATCTAGAGGGCCCCTCTATATCACACAAAACTAATGGTCCGTCCCTACTGTTATAAAAAGACAGGGGACCTTTTGTTTAAAAGTTGAGTAAAAACTCCCCCATTGACGAAAAAAGTATCCCATCGCATAGTGGATGGGATGTCTGATACTTTAAACACAACCGATCTTGAAAAGCGGGCCTTTCTGGTAGGAATCAGGGATAATGGGGTGAGCGAAGAGGAAGCTCAATCCTTAACGCGGGAACTTTCGGAACTCGCCCGTACCCTGGGGCTCCAGATAGTGGATCAGGAATTGGTCCGAATTCGAGAATCCCATCCACGGTATGGAATTGGGAAAGGCAAGGCTGAGGAAATCGCCCGTCGGGTTGCGGAACAGCCCGTGGATTGTCTTATTTTTGATACGGATTTAACTCCTTCCCAACAGCGAAACTGGGAAGAACTCTGTGGGGTAAGTGCCATTGATCGACAGGAGTTGATAATTCAAATCTTTGCATCCCGGGCTCAGACAAAGGAAGCAGAACTTCAGGTGGAGTTGGCCCGGTTAAAACATCGTTTACCACGCCTTAGCCATACGGAACTCGATCTTTCTCAGCAACGGGGTGGACGCTACAGCACCCGCGGGGCAGGCGAAAAAAAGCTGGAACTCGACCGTCGGGCTATTCTTCGAAGAATTCATCAGCTTGAAAAAGAAATAGAAGCAATTCGCCAGCATCGGGCTACCCAGCGTAAGCGTCGGGATCGGGTGCCTATTCCCTCCTGTGTCCTCGTGGGCTATACCAATGCGGGAAAATCATCGCTGCTGAATGCGCTGACCAATGCCCGGGTGCTGGTGGAGGATAAGCTCTTTGCCACATTGGATCCCACAACCCGTCGCATAGAGCTTCGGCGGGGACGTCCCTTACTTTTAACCGATACGGTAGGGTTTATTCGCCGTCTTCCCCATCATCTGGTAGATGCCTTTCAGGCTACCCTCGAAGAGGCCGCCCGGGCAGATCTGTTATTGGTTGTCCTGGATGCCTCCGATTCAGAGCGGGATCGACACTATCACACTACCTTGGACGTCTTGTCCCAATTAGGGGCCCACGATATTCCGCGGCTGGTGGTTTTAAATAAAATTGATCTTCTGGAGAATCGGCGAGAGCGACAGGAATTACAACAACAGTATGGCGAGGCCATTGCTGTCTCTGCTCAAACAGGGGAAGGGCTCGAGGATCTACTGAGCCGAATAGAGGAACTCCTTGGGGGAAGCCTTTGTGAGGTGCGTATCCCCATACATCGCTACGATCTCGTGGCTCGCTTACATCAAGAGGGATGTATCCTAGAGGAACACCACGAAGAAAAGACGATTTTTCTGCGGGTCCGCCTTGATAAGCGGACCGCAGGACAACTCCGGGAGTGGATTGTGGGTTAAGGGGTTATCGCAGGAGAGATCGGGGATTTACCGTTACCCCATTTTTATACACCGTAAAATGGAGGTGGCTTCCCGTGCTTAAGCCGGTGCTCCCCACATCACCGATCCGATCCCCTAATTTTACGTATTCTCCCACTTTTACGCGGATAACACTTAAGTGGGCGTATAAGGTTTTATATCCCCCGTGATGGGCTATAACAATGTAGTTTCCTGAATTAGCATCGTAACCTGTGGCCTGGACTCTCCCTGCCATTGGGGCTCGGACAGGGGTTCCTTCTGGAGCAGAGATATCCAATCCTGAATGGAATTGCCGGCTCCCCGTAAAGGGACTGGTCCTCCATCCGTAATAGGAAGAAATATATCCCCGCACCGGCCAGGAAAAGAGGTCCCCATTTATTTCCTGGATGGTGGTCGAAGACAAACGCGCCCCCGGAATAAAAAGCCGTTCTCCCACCTGTAATTCATCCGAAGAATGCCCATTTACTATTTTCAGGGCTTCTTCGGTTACCGAATACTCTTTTGCAAGAGAAGAAAGGCTGTCTCCTTTTTTTACCGTATGGAGAATCCCATCCTGATTGGGTATTTTTATAAATTGACCGATCTGTAAAAGCCGGGAATTTTTAATTTCGTTAAATGAAAGAAGGGTATCCTGATTTAAACCAAACCGCTGGGCAATTTCGCTGATAGTATCTCCCTTTTCGATCTGGTAGGCTAAATAGGTGACCAGTTGAGGGCGAGAAAAAGCCGCCGGTTCTTTTGTTTCTTCTTCCATGAGGATTTCCGGAGACGTTTCCTCATCCCCTGGCGACTCCACACTTACCATCCCCATGCCCAACTCCTCAGGGTTATTCTCCGAAGGGGGAAATGAGGTTCGTAACAATTCACAATAGGTAATGCTTACCATAAGAGAAATAAGAGAAATTCCTCCCCATACTCTTAGTTGCCGAACTGTCGCTGTCCATATATTTCGTACAATCACCTTTTTCTCCACTACCAAAATCTCAAAACTGGCTATATCTTACATCGGTTTTATTGATCTGACAATTAAGAAAAGAATCAAAAAATGCAATTTTTGAAAAATATAACCTTCTCTATATTGCGGAATGTTGAGGATAAAAGACCTTTTGTCGGAATCCCTATGAAATAAAGCGCAGGAAAGGTGGTTGGGTCTCTTTAATTGTCCATAGCAGCGAGCATATCTCGAATCTGGGCGGCCCGCTCATAGTTTTCTTCTGCAATGGCCCGCTTTAGTTCTTCTTGTAAGGCCTGTTTTTCCGCTTCTTTGTTCATAGAAAGGGGCGGCCCACCTGGCGTGCTCCCCTGAGGTTTGTCTTCGTTTAGGGTGGGCTCTTCTTGTTCTTCCGGGGATGCATTAGCGGTGGCCGCATCTACAATGAGGTTCACCGAAACACCCGCTTCGTCCACAACCTGTTCGGCGATATACACAGGACATTTTTTACGGACCGCCAATGCCAGGGCATCCGATGGTCTACAATCAATCGTAAAGTCGCCGGGTCCAAGCAGGTCTCCATGCAGAACAAGCCGGGCATAAAAGGTCCCTTCTTTGAGATCGGTAATCTCAATCCGGAGCAGTTCTACCTGTAAGCGCTGAAGAATGGAAAGCATAAGGTCATGGGTAAGGGGCCGGGGGACTACCACATCCCCAAAGCCAATCAAAATAGATTGGGTTTCGAGTTGGCCGATAAAAATGGGAACCGCTATTTCTGACCCTATGGGACGAATAAGAACCGCATTCCCCTGATCGGTTCTGGCGATGGTCCAGATCTCCGCTTTTACAAAGGTTTGCATAGGCGCACCCTCCTTCCTCTAACCGAGTAAGGAAACCATTTCAATAAGCAGGTGGTGAGCTTCTTCGTCCTGGATAAGGGGGCTCTGTTCTTTTTTATAGGTTTCGATGGCGTTATGAATTAACTGATATCCCCGTTTCCGGGCGCGCTCAATGACCCCCGTAGCATCCAGTTCTCCGATAAGCTCTTCCACCTCAGGAACCGCTGTTCCTCCTGCCCGGGCGGCAGAAAAACAGCGTTTTACAAATTCGATCCGTCGTGGATCCTCTTGTAAATATAATATAATTGGCAGGCTTTTTTTACCCTCCACGATATCATCTCCCCGTTTTTTACCGGGGTTGCCGGTGGTAAGGTTCTTTACATCGTCGAGGATCTGAAAACCGACTCCGAGACTTTCGGCGGCTTCCCCAAAAGCGGTGCGGAGGGCATGTTCGGATTGCTCTGGGGGGAAGGTTACCCGATTGGCGGCGGCGTACACCCCTAGTTCAGCGGCGAGACGGGCCAATACCCCTGTCTTAAGACGGCACATCTGTTCGTAGAGGGCTTCGCTGGGGAGGGAAGAAAAGTCCCGGTGCCAGTAGATATCCATGGCCTGGCCTAAATGGATGCGCCTGAGGTGTTCCGCCCAGCACTGCATTACCTGCAATTTTCTGGAATCCGGCGCTTCCCAGGCCGCCAGGCAGGCGAGGGGTAAGAAATAGAGAAAACTTCCCGAATTAACGCCCGTATCAAGGCCATATAGAATATGAATGGCCGGTTTTCCCCTTCGTTCATCCGAATTATCTTCGATATCATCATGAATAAGACTGCCGTTATGAGGGAATTCCACCAGGGGCACCAGGGGAAGGGCCTCTTCTTTTCCCCCCAGGCTTTCGCAAATAAGGGTCATAAGAAGGGGGCGCCACCGTTTACCCCCGCGCTCTAAAAGATCCTTCCCCGGTCTGGTAAGGGATTGGACGAGTCCTGCGGGGATATCTTTTTCGGTAAGAGTCCCAAAGACGTTTTTGATCCATTCTTGAGAGGGCTCTGTGGGAAGCCAGGCCTCAAGGACTGCTTCAATCTTTTGTAAGCGTTGTATATAGGCTGCTTGCATAAGGCTACTGTATACTGAGGGAACAGAAAAAGTCCACCATATTTTTAGGAATTTGTATTAACTTATCACGATTCTATTGTAGAGGAGTTAATTATACGATACATTACCCCATAAGAATCAGGTTTTGTAGGTTTTTTTGTAAAAAGCATCGAGTCTAATCTTTGTTCCGGTGTTTTCGGTGGAGGTATAGGGTGTCTTCGTACGAAAAGCCCGATTATTGGGCCCTGAAGGCCCAGAAAGAAGGCTATCCAGCCCGGTCAGTGTATAAACTTCAGGAGATAGAAGAAAAATTTAGTCTGTTTAAGGGCGCGGGTACTCGAAATGCTGACCAGCCCTTCCGGGTGTTAGATATTGGGGCTGCCCCGGGGAGTTGGAGTCTTTATGTGCTGCGTCAGTTGGGGAAACGGGTCCGTCTGGTGGCCATAGATTTAGCGCCCCTCTCTCGTCAGCATGACCGGGGGCTGTTTGATGGGGAGAATTTCTATTTTATCCAGGGAGATATTATGGATAGCTCCGTGCGAGAGACGGTACTTGCTCGAGGTCCCTATGATCTCGTGATAAGCGATGTGGCGCCCGCCACAACGGGGAGTCGCACCGTGGATACCCTGCGGTCCCAGGCGTTGGTAGAAGAAGTGGTGGCTTATGCGCTGGCAGGGCTCGTTGCAGGGGGAAACCTCGTGGTAAAGGTGTTTCAGGGGGGCAATACGGTGGAACTTCTAAAGGTGATCCGAGAACATTTCTCTCTCGCTAAAAGTTTTAAGCCCCAGGCGTGCCGGGCTGAGTCCTTTGAAACCTACTATATTGGCCTTGGATATCGAGGGAAAGATTGAAGCGTCGCGGGGCAATAGGGGTCTCGCATTGCTCATTCTTTCTAGTTTCGCTTTAGGAAATTAACAACATCACAGAGCGCCCCTCGCACATGGAGAGCCCCTTACTTTTCTTTCTGAAGAAGGGCGGCTATCGTAGCGTTGACGGATGCGCTTTCTTCTTTTGCCTTTTGGGCATTGCGAAGTGTTTCCTGGGACCTGATGGAGTAGGAGTGGAGTTCCCCCGCATTATCAAGTACCACCTTAATGTTGTTCGTAAGGGTTGTGAAGGTTTCTTCGAAGGTTTGGGAAATGCTCCGCTGGTGTTCTACCTTTTCCTGAATGGTGTGGGCAAGCTGGGCGATGATTTCGCTTTGGTCGCTTAAATTTTTCTGTTCTTGAATAAAGGTTTCCATCGTCTCTGATACATGGGAAATACGATTGTATGTTTCCTGGGTTTCCGAAATCATCTCATAGAGGGACTGGGCCACTTCTTTAATGTGGGCCACGGACTTTTCTATTCCTTCATTCATGGTTTTGATGATGGAGGCGATTTCTTTCGTTTGCTTTCCTGACATGTCTGCCAGATCGCGGATCGATTCGGCTACCACCGCAAAACCGGAACCAGCGCTTCCTGCGTGGGCTGCTTCGATGGCGGCGTTCATTGCCAGAAGGTTCGTCTGGTTCGATACCTTAGCCAGGGTACTGATGATTTCTAAGGTTTTTTGTTGATATTGAGAAAGGGCCTGGACATCGGCGACGGCCGTTTCCAGAACTGTTTTCCCCCCTTCTGCCCGATTATTCAGTCTTCTGGTTGCCTCGGTGGCCTGGCTCATATCCTCATGGATAGACTGAATCCCTTGAAAGATATGTTCCTGCGATGCCGCCTGTTGAATGACCTGACGGTTCTGTTCTGACACCGCTTGATGAATTGAGTCAATCGTATTCAGAAGGAAGGTAAGATTCTCGGAAGCCCCGTGCGAAGCCTGTGATAGGTGAGTCGTGGCCTGGCTCATTTCGGCACATCGACCCAGGAACGATTGAAGGGTTTCTTCAATGTTATCCAGGGTTTCCGCGATAACCCGGGAACTTCTGGCGGCCTCTTGCTGCAGAACACCGATTTGAGACATCAATCCGTTAAGGGCCCTGAGGGTAGAATTACTCCGTTGCCATTGTTCGATGCTTATCGTAAGAAGGTTGTTCTGAATACGGGTAAGGAAGGCGCAAAGACTGCTGGCGATAAGGTAAATCACCGCTACCAGACTTCGGCGGCTCATGGTAAGGGGATCGCCACTGAAGGTGGTGATAAGGGTGCTTGCGATGGCAAAGAAAAGCCCCTGGGCAAAAACGAAGGAGGCAGAAACCATAATACCCGCAGGCATCATAAGTAAGAGGGATAGGCCTAAAATAGAAGTAAGAACCGCAGGATACGTGGCCGCTTTTTGCAGGGCCGGCACCAATAAGATTCCCATGAATATGAGAGATACCACCGACAGAAGAATCGCCGACCCCAAACGGTCATACCCCCTGACAACGAGGACAACACTGAACAATGCCACGGTCCCTACGAGGGAGGCCCCGATCCCGGCGCTGCTATTGCGAATAACAAAGAAACAAATAGGGATAAGAATCGCTACCGAGGCGGTAATGATAAGGACAAATACCAATGACACCCGGCGGCGCCTCAGATTAAAATAATTTTCTCCGTCCAGATCCTCCGGCATTCGCCGGAGGAGAGATAAGAACTTTTGTATCATAGATAATGAGTATAGGGGATATCAAAAGAAAATCAACCCTTTTTATTTTTTTTGAAGTGTCGCGGCGCTTTCGGGTATTAACGCTTCTATGAGTTCGGGGCGCCACTCGTTTTTGGCTAAATCATAAGCCCCGAATCCTTGAGAATATTCCCAATAAGCCCAGCTCATACCCCGTTTTTCTGCTTCCCGGGCTACAAAGGCTGTCCAGGCCCGGCGGTCCGCTGGTCGGGTGTATTTCCCGTAGGCGCCAAATTCTCCCATATATATTTCAAAATTACGCCCCCCCTGTTTGTTCCATTTTTCTACGGCTGCTAAAAGCTGGAGTAGTTCTTGCTTGTCCTGGGAAGTCCCTCTCCAACGTTGTCCTATCCACTGTCGAGAGCCTTCAACCCATTCGGCCCCCTGATGGGTAAATTTGAAGGGCTCATAGAAATGGATGGTGATAATGGTATTGTCTCTGTTGGCCCCTTCAGGCAATCGCAAATGTTCCAACCCATGAACTCCTCCCCAGTTAGCCGTCCCTACCATGATTTTTCGTTCCTTTTGTTCGGGTTTATCCCAGATAAGGCTGGTGAGCTCTGCGATAATCTGATTCCATTCGTCATAGCCGACGGTTCCATTGGGCTCATTCAGGAGTTCGAATATGATCTGGTCCCGGCTGTATCGGGAAAGGGGAAAGAGTTCGCATATTTGTGCCCAGATTGCCCGGAGCCGTTCCCGGTGATAGGGAAGGCGGGTCTTGCCCTCTTTCATCATCTCTTCGTAATGGTGAACATTGATTACCACCGTAAGGTCCGCCGCGAGGGCCCAATCCACTACTTCTTGTACCCGCTGTTTAAATGCGGGGTCTATCTGATAGGGGGCTTTAGTGTCCGTGTGGTCGGACCATCGAATGGGAATTCTTACGTTGGTAAAGCCTGCGGCCCGAATAATCTTAAAATCTTCCTGGCGGATCAAGACGCCTCCTGTCCAGGCTCCTTCTTTTCCTGCGGCTTCCAGGTAATTACCCATGTTGATACCCCTTCCCAGGGTTTTTACCGGGTCCAGGGGATGGGTGGTGGTAAAATATTCGGCTCCTAGAATGATGTCATCCTGAGAGGAACCGCCAGTTGGAACTGTGCCCCTGTCGGTTTGACATCCCGTCAGAAAGGTGGTAAAGACCAGGGATGTCATTAAACAAGTAAGATACGTAAAGCCATGTTTCATGGAGCTACCTCGGATTGACAGATATGGTTTCTCTCCTGTAGAGTATATAGAGAAAACGGTTTCCAATCAAGGAAAAGAGGAGCCTATGAGGAAAAAAATCGAAAAGAGGCTAAAAAGCTTTTCGGGGCGCATATCATATTGTTTTCTTTGTAGATTTAAATCCGCGATATTTTTGCTGCTCCTATTTTTTGCCGGCCAACCTGCCCCTCTTATAATCTTAGGAGAAACCTTTATGGACAAGGAGACCTCAACAACGTCAAACAGTAGCCTCGTTCCCCTCATGAGAGCTATGAACAAATTACAGCGGGGAGAGATCCTTTCGGTTGTTACCCTCGGTGGTTCCATCACCACCGGCTATGCGGCGAAGGACCCTGCTGCCGAAGGCTGGGCAGGGAGAATCCAGCAGTGGTGGGAACAAAAGGCGAGAGAAAGCGGCGGGACTGTTCTGTTCCATAACGCAGGGCTCAGTGGTACCGATTCAGCGTGGGCCACGGTTCGTGTGGCAGATCATGTGCTCATCCATGATCCTGACATAGTATTTGTAGAATTTGCCATCAACGATCAATGGCTCGATAAAAAGATTCGTCTGCGTAGTTACGAGGGACTGCTGCGACAGCTTTTGGCTTCTTCGGATCGGGCGGTAGTACTTCTGTTCCTTAATGAAAAGGGACAACCAGAACGGGGGCAGGGGAAAGAACAGTCAGAACTCGGCCGCTACTATAACTTACCCATGCTTTTTTGGGCAGATTGGGTCAAGGCCGATGAATGGAATCGATATTTTTCAGGGAACGAAACGATACATCCAAACAATGAAGGTCACGAAAGCATTGCCCGGGGTAGTATCGATTTTTTAGAGCGCCTCTGGGGAATGACACACAGAACAGGTGATGTTTCCTCTGTGGGGAAAAATGTCCTGCCGCCACCTTTGTATTCCGATGAGTTTCAGCATGTGCGCTGGATTCATAGCGGAAATGCGGAAATACTCTCTAATACGGGCTGGATCGTTGGCAGTGACCTTCATCCCGAATGGTTCCGTCGAGGTGGCTCTATGCCTGCAGGATGGCAGAGTAACGATAAAAATGCCCACCTGGTTATTCGGGTCCGGGGAAAATCGGTCGGGATTCTCTATTCTGAAAGTGATCAATATAGGAATGCTCAGGCCTGGGTGGAATCCCCCGACGGGAAAATAGGGAAAAAGGTTTCGATTGATGGTTATGTTTCGTATCGAACCGGATATTTAGGCTGGGCTTATCGAGAATTGGTCCAGGGGGAAGTAGTGCAGGACTATCTTGTTCATGTGGAGATAAAGAAATCCCGTTCCAGTGATGACGGAAAATGGGCAAAAATCGCCGGTGTTGTGGTTACAGGAGTTTCAGAATGAGAAGACCCGTGTATGGTATGATAGCCTGTGCCTTTGGGATTGCTACCCTTACTTCGGCAGAGGAACTGACCTCGGTGATTCAACGGCTTCAGGTTCCGGGTAATTTTACTTTGGAACTTATGGAAATCGCTTTAGAAGAACAGGGCTTCCAGATGATAAGACCCGATCATCCTCATATCTGTTATACCGGTAGGATTGATTGGACCGATGCAAAAAGGCCAGTTATTATCTGGCAGGGTACAGAGATTCGACTCCGATTCACCGGCAGCCAGGTTGGTTTTGTGTTTTCTGAAGGCCGGGATCGAAACTTTTTCAATGTCATAGTAGATGGAAAGGTTCGCTCCTTTAGTCTAGTGGCGGGTGAAAAACAGACCTATCTTGTAGCAGGTTTGGAACCCGGCGAACACGAGATATCCCTATTCAAGCGGTCCGAAGCGATGTTTGGAAATAGCCGTTTCGAAGGTTTTCTCTTGCCTAGCGGAGAAAAATCGCTGGCCCCTACTCCCCGTCCTTTCAAAATAGAATTCTATGGGGATTCAATTACCGCTGGCGCCTGCAACGAAATTGAACCTTCTGTGACTGACCATTATGAAGATCTTATGCTTCATAATAATTATACTTCCTACGGTGCTCTCTGTACCCGTCGTCTGGGGGCTGACTATGTGAATGTGGCCTATAGTGGCATAGGGATTTCTCTTTCCTGGCATCCCCTCAGAATGCCTGAAGTATGGGATAAGCTATATCCTCGGGATGATAGCCCTCGCTATGATTTTTCTACTCCTGACCCTGATATGGTAGTGGTAAATCTTGGACAAAATGATTTTGGATATGCGGAACATATCAAAGTTCCTTTCCCCGCCGATTTTGTAGACCGATATGTTGCCTTCCTCCGGGCCCTGAGAAAACAATACCCCCATGCCTGGATTATCCTGGCAAGCGGCGGTATGAGCGGGGTAAAGTCTTCTCGACCTCTTCTTAAAGGATTGCAGGATGTGTACAAAGCTCTTTCGAAAGAAGATAATCGGCTTCTTACCTATACGTTTAAGGCCTTTACGTATGCTCACCCTCGGGTGGAAACCCATGAAAAACTTGCCCATGAATTAGAGGAATTTATTCGAAAAAGTGGAATTATAGAGAAGATTGAAAGGGAGTAGTCAAAGGATGCCCCTTTCAATCTTTATCATCCGTGAATTAAGGGAGTCTGAGGGAATAGCTTAAGGGAAAACTCCCCCAGTTTGAACTTTGTATGCCGTTTCGGAGACTTCCAGTATAGCTGGATTGACCGGGAAGAGTCTGGAGAAGTAAAACCTTTGCCTCATTGGGTTTTAGTAACCCCATATGAATTGCAGCGGCTGCCGGATCTGAGTCGGCCGTATATATGTCTGTTCCCCAAATAGGTCGGTTGGTTTTACCTATGGTCCATACATAGTATGACTGGCCGGGAGCAACCCCCGAAAGGGTATCTATCCTCTCAGGGTTAGCTATTGCCCATATTACTCTTGTATGAACTGGCGCAGGAGCAAGTCGATAGCTTTTTCCCCATGAGCCATAATCTCGAGAATTAATACCATTCCGTAACGAGCCTTTGTACGCATTTTGCCCTTCCAGCATGGTTAATTGGATAATACCCTTTTGTCCTGGTTGTAAAAGTCCTGCATGCACTGCTGCAACAGGAACGGCAGAATCGTGAGTATAAATATCAGTTCCCCACACAGACCCTTCAGTAGAACCAGTTACTTCAATATATACTGAAATCCCCGGTATCCATGGTAAATCATTTAAGGGAGGAATTGTTCGAAGCACATATATAATTTGTTCACTTTGAGAAGAAGAAGCTTCAGCTTTTGATAGGGGTAAAAAACGAAAACTTAAGGGATAACTTCCATAATCACTGGAACGGACTCCATTCCGAGTGCTGCCCACATACCGATCCTGTCCGGGGAGAACCTCGATTCTCACTTTACCCGTTTCTCCATGCCGTAAAACTCCTGCGTGGACTGCGGCGGTGTTCACATTTGAATCGGCGGTATACATGTCGGTTCCCCAGACGCTTCCATAGGCATAGCCGGTAATGGTGGCCTCAAAAATCTCGCCTACCGGGTGATCTGAAATGAATACAGGGGTTTCTGCTAGTAAGGGGTATGTTACAACAATAAAAGTAAGGAAGATACAATTAAAAAACGGTATTCGTCGCATATCCCTTCTTCTCCTTTTTTCAAAGAAAGGTATAAAGTATAAAAAGAAATTTCTTTATTAAGAATAAATCTTAATATATCTCTTTTCAAGGTTATTGATCATAGCGGAAGTCTTGTGAGAAGGGATGGTATAAAGATAAAAAAGGAAAAAGACCCCCTTAGAAAAGAACATATTACTTCCCTAAGGGGATGATGTTTTTACTCCTTTTACTTTATCACCCGCACATTATCTACATAGAAACTTTTGATATCTTTAAATTTTACAATGTTGAACATGGCCCGTTTTACCTGGTGAAGACCGGGAATTTCTTTTATCTTTTGGCCGCTCCCATCAAAAATATCTTTCGTAAGATCGAACACCACGGTGCTTACCCCTGGAGGTACCTCATAGCCCTTAGTCTGGCTCCAGGTCCAGTTGTCGGTGGTCTGGCAACTGAATACGAGTGTAAAGGGTTCTTTCCCTGGGTTGTTTACGTCTATGACAAAATATTTTACCCCCGTCCAATCCGGTTCAAGGAGTTGGTCGCAGAACCAGGTGGCCATCTTTCCATCCGGGAATGGTTCGAAGACACACTCCATTCCATAGGTCCCTTCGCTTTTCCAGGTTTCGGTAAGCTCCGCTTCCAGGGAATAATTGTGGGACCCCCACTGATCCCAGCTATCCCCCACCGCATTCCAGAACATCCCTTCTTCAAAGTTATCCAAAAGGATGACTTCTCCTGCTGGAAGGGCCTGTCCCTGGGAAGAACCCTCAGCGGATTTGGCTTCTGCTTTCGGTTGGTCGCCTGAAGCGGTGCTTTCGGGCTTAGCCGTTTCTGCCGGTTTTTGTGCCGCTGCCGGTGTGCTTGAACAGCCACTTGCTATGGCGATTATCATGAATACTCCGATAATCGTCATCCCGATGGATATGAGTTTTTTCATACCCTCCCTCCTTATGTCTAAAGTGTTATTTTTGGGCCCCGGTATATTACCCTGTATTGCCAGGGTGGAGGCTGTACAAAAGATTTCTTTCATCTTTATGACACGACAATAGCCCCCCTTTTTCTATCTATCCCTTGGCTTACTTCTACATAGCAAAACCGGTTTCCTGTCTGTTGTAAAAGTAGTATATCACAGTTCTCCGGGGCGTCAAGCGAGAATTTTATTGTTTCTGCCTTAGCTTTTTAGGGCTCTTCTTAAAGAAACGCTTGAATTGCCGGGAAAATACCAGGGGATCCTCATACCCTACTGATCGAGCAATATCCCCAACTGGCAGAATAGTAGTTGTTAAGAGTTCCCTCGCTTTAATCATTCGATATTCGATAAGAAGATCTCGAGGACTTTTGCCATATTTTTGACGGACCACAGAGCTTAAATGTGTTCTGGATAAGCCTATCCAGCGGGCCATCTCCTGGATCGAAGCGTTGGGGTTGCTGTAGTTCTTCTGGATATAGTATTCTACCGCCTCATAATAGGTCGTAAAAAAAGAGGCTTCCTTCCCTGGGGTTTTCTTGATTGATTTATTATCCTCTGCCAGCTTGGAAGAATCGAGAAGATACCAAAGATAATACCATGTGGCTAATTTTAAATAATGATGAGGGGCCCTGGCTATGTCGTTAATGAGTCTTTCTACCTTGCGAATAAAATTCTTTGTTGGTTGAGCCGTGTAAATGGTATTCTGCCGGTCCAGGCCGATTTCCTGGAGCAGTGATTCTGCCTTTTTACCTGAAAAACCTACCCACCCATAATACCAGGGATCTTCTTTATCAGCCTGGTAATCCGTAACTATGCCTGGAAAGAATACAAAGCCCTGTCCGGCGGTAAGATGGAAGTCCTGACCATTGACTCGTACTACGCCTTTACCTGAAAAAACAAGGTGGAACAAAAAGTGATCTCGGATACTTTTCCAACTGTGGAGAGGACTGCACTGTTCGGTCCCTGCATAATATAAAACAAGATCCTCCTGATCTAACTGCATGATTTCGTACATAATACTATATTAAGAAGACAAAATGCTATATGGGCATTCCTAAAAGCGGCGTATGATATCATCATGAATCAACGACGAACGCCAGGGGATAATCTTGCCCTTACCCCTCCTATGGGATGGAATTCTTACAATACGTTTTGTTGTGAGCCCACCGAAGATTTACTGAAAGAAATCGCCACTGCGATGGTGGATCAGGGCTTAAAAGATGCGGGGTATATTTATGTCAATATTGATGATGGGTGGATGACAGATAAGCGGGATAACTCTGGAAACTTAACAGTAGATCCGCACAAATTCCCCGCCGGTTTATTGCCAGTTACTCGCCATATCCATTCCTTGGGTCTTAAAGCGGGGATTTATTTAGGGGCGGGGTTACGCACCTACGGCGAAAAAATGGGAAGTTACGGTCATGAAGCGCAGGATGCGGCCTTTATCGCGGCGATGGAATTTGATTTTCTTAAATATGATTACCGCTCCCTTCCCGATGAAGATCCCCCAGGTCGGGATGTCCGCCGGGAATACGAGTACATGCGGGACTGTCTTATCGCAACGGGGCGAGCTATGGTCTTTAGTATCTGCGAACATGGTCGTTCTAATCCATGGGAATGGGGGCCTTTTGTAGGACACCTCTGGCGTTCGACCCCGGACATAAAAGACGGTTTTGATGGAGAGATAAAATGGGGCTGGGGGTTCAACAAAATCGCGGATATCAATGAAAGGCTATACCCCTATGCGGGGCCGGGACACTGGAACGATCCGGATATGCTGATTGTAGGACTCAATGGTAGACTTGAATGGCAGGGACCGGGGTGTACCTACGAAGAATATCGTAGTCACTTTGCCCTCTGGTGTCTTATGGCGGCCCCTCTTATTATTGGCTGTGATGTTCGTTTTATGGATACCGTGACTCGTTCTATTCTTCTGAATCGAGGCCTTATTGCGGTGAACCAGGATCCCCTAGGAATACAAGGTCGTGTGGTCCAGCGAGGGCAGGGATACGATATATGGATAAAGAAGCTGATGAACAACGCCTGGGCCATTGGTTTGTATAATCGGTCTGAAGAGGCCCGCATTATTTCGGTAGACTTCCGGGATCTGGATTTTTCTGCAAAAAAACTTTACAAATGCACAGACCTGTGGCAAAATACCGAGGTAGGTATAGTGAAAGAGGGGCTCAGCCAGGTCGTGGGTTCCCACGATTGTCTGGTTTTTCGGCTGGAAGCGGTGTAGAAAAATTCCGGCCTTCTCGATGGCCCCGTTACGAAAGTGTATGAGAGGTGCTATGAAAGGTAGAGAATGGCAAATCTCTTTTTCTTTTTATAACAAGAAAAAGAGAGGGTGGTTTGTTTTTTTGCTTTTAATGGAAACCGCTTTCTCTAAAATCGGTTTCTGTGAGGCTGGCAAGGAATTGCAGGTGCTCCGCTGGTCCCGCTCTGGATCTATTCGATCCTATCTTGAGGCTCATCAGAATGAGGAGCGGCCGCTAATGGAAATATCTTTCCCTGCTGTGGCCTATGATGCGTACGCTTCTGAGGCGGATCTGAAGAAGGTAGCAGAATTTCAGGGAAAGCAGGATGTTCTTTTGTGGCGGGGAGAAGGAAGTTGGGTGGAATGGCAATTTTCGGTGCCCCAGGGGGGGCTCTATTATTTGATCCTTGACTATTTCCCTCTCCCGGCAAAAGGCATGGAAATAGAGCTGGCCGTGTACCTTGATGGTCGGCTTCCCTATGATGATTTGGGTACGGTGCGTCTTCCTCGTGTATGGAAAGACGCTGGGGAAATACAACGGGACGACCTGGGGAATGATCTTCGTCCTGGCCAGATTGAAGAGCCTGTCTGGTCACAGCGGATCCTGACGGATACCCAGGGGTTTTATAACAAAAAATTGCCCCTCTTTGTATCAGCGGGTTCCCACCGTATCAGGCTGGAATTAAGACGGGAAGCCCTGGCCCTTTCTCGCATAGGGCTCTCTAATCCTCCGGAGCCACCCAACTATGCGACATACCTCACCTCAGTCCAGGCACCGCCGGCCCCAGGACAGCATACCAGGGCTTCCTCGTCTTCCAGCCTTTTAATAAAGATACAGGCAGAGCGGCCTTTTCGCAAGTCCGATTCTACCCTTTCGGCCACCTATGACCGTTCTTCAGCGGCGACGGAACCCATGGACCCCGCTAAAATTCGGCTTAACACCATCGGTGGTTCCTGGAGTTGGAAATTACCGGGCCAGTGGATCGAGTGGAAGGTGGTTATTCCTGAAGATGGCTGGTACTACTTTTTTGCCAAGGGGCGGCAAAATTTTCAGCGGGGGATGGCGGCTACCCGCATCGTTTCTATTGATGGTGTTGTCCCTTATAAGGAACTGGAAAATCTAGAATTCCCCTATTCTCTTAAATGGCAGATGGTGTATCCCCGGGATGAGAAAGGAGACCCTTGCCGTATCTATCTTTCCAAAGGGGAACATACTATTCGGCTGGAGGCAAGCCTTGGCCGCCTTTCTCCTATCCTTACGGCGGTGGATGATCTAACCTATGAGGTAAACGCCCTTCGTCGTCGGTTTATCATGATCATGGGGGCAGAACCGGATTTATACCGGGATTATCAATTGGAAAAAGAGATTCCCGGTCTTTTGGAGTCCCTTGAGGATCTATCCCGTCGTTTTACTGAACAGGCCGATGAATTTGAGCGAATTACCGGTCAGCGGGGAAGTGAAGCGGCCACCCTCCGCCGGATTGCCGCCCAACTTGCGGAATTTGCAAAGCATCCTGAATATATTCCCCACCGGCAGGGAAGCTTCCGGGATAATATTGCAAACCTGGCAAGCTGGATTCTGTATCGAAAAGAAGTACCCCTGGAATTGGATTATCTGGGGTTTGCCCCTGCGGGTGCGACCCTTCCTCCTGCGATGCCCTCTTTTTGGGCCCAGCTTAAGATGTCGGTCCAGTCGTTTTTTGCCTCCTTTTTTGAAGATTACACCAGTATAGGTAAGAAGCAGAAAGGTAATGTCATAACCGTATGGATCGCCTCGGGGCGGGATCAGGCCCAGATTCTGCGGGATCTTATTATCAACGATTTTACCCCCAAAACAGGCATTAAGGTGAATCTCAGTTTGGTCCAGGGAAGCCTTATCGAAGCAACCTTGGCAGGCCGGGGACCGGAAATAGCGATCAATACGTCCCGAGGACAGCCAATCAACCTTGCGGCCCGGAATGCTCTTTACGATTTGAGTAGCTTTTCTGATTTCCCAGAAGTTGCCCGGCGTTTTGCAGAGACAGCCCTTGTTCCCTACACCTATCGAGGCAAGGTATATGCCTTGCCCCTTACCCAGGATTTTCATGTGCTTTTTTATCGTAAAGACATTTTTGCTGAACTGGGTATAAATCCACCGGATACCTGGGATGATGTGTATCGAATCCTTCCTATTCTCCAGCGAAATAACATGCAGATGGGGCTTCCCTATCAGGCAACGGATGCGCTGGATCTCATCGATGCAGGGATGGGGGCCCGAAATATCTTCCCCACCCTTTTGTTGCAGAATGGAGGGGCCTTCTATACCAAAGATTTTACCAAGACGGCCCTTACGGAACCTGCAGCCTATGCGGCCTTTAAGCAATGGATCGATTTTTATGCGGCCTATGGGTTTACCCTTAAGTATGATTTTTATTCTCGCTTTAGAACTGGAGAGATGCCTATCGGTATTGCTTCGTATGGGATGTATAACCTTTTTATGGCTGCGGCTCCTGAGATCCGAAATGCTTGGGAAATACGTCCTATCCCTGGAAAACGACAAGCGGATGGTTCTATTAATCGGAGTGAAGCAGGCAGTGGTAGTGCGGTAATCATGTTTAAGCATATCAAAAATCCCGGTGCTGGATGGGAATTCCTGAAGTGGTGGACCAGTGCGACTGTTCAACTGGAATATGCCCGACGTACTGAAACAATAATGGGGCCTGCAGCTCGGCTGAACACGGCTAATCTTGAAACCTTTGAACAAATGCCCTGGGCAAAGAAAGAAGCGGAGGTGATAAAGACCCAGTGGGCCCATGTAAAGGAGGTCCCCGAAATACCAGGAGGATACTATACCATCCGAATGCTCGATACGGCCTTTAGTTTAGCCTACTACAACAACGAAAATCCCCGGGCCGTTTTATATAAATATACAGACATGATTAATGAAGAACTGGCAAGAAAACGAAAGGAGCTTGGACTCGATCATGAATAGAAATGAAAATGTGGTGGCAAGACCACAAAAAAATCCCTCCTATAAAAACCTGGGGCTTTTTCACAGAATTTGGATACATCGGGAGAGTTATCTTCTCATGTTACCTTTTCTGGTTCTTTTCTCGGTGTTTACCCTTTTGCCTATCTTTTCTGCTATTGCCCTGAGTTTTACCAATTTTAATATGCTCGAAATGCCCCGGTGGGTGGGGTGGCTGAACTATATTCGATTGCTTCTGGATGACCAGATCTTCTTACAGGTTCTTAAAAACACCCTTGTCTTTGCCTTTATTACGGGTCCTATCAGTTATGTGTTGTCCTTTATGCTGGCCTGGTTCATTAATGACTTTGGACCAACCATGCGTTCTTTTCTGACCCTGGTTTTTTATGGTCCTACTCTGGCAGGAAATGTGTTTTTTATCTGGACCTTTATTTTTTCAGGAGATTATTACGGGCTTCTTAATGGATGGCTTATCAATCTTGGTATTCTACGGGAGCCTATCGATTGGATCGGGGATACTAACTATGTTCTGTCGGTAGTGCTGGTTGTCCAGATTTGGCTCAGTTTTGGAGCGGGGTTTCTGGCGTTCATTGCGGGTTTCCAAAGTATTGATCGAAGCCTGTACGAAGCGGCCGTTATTGATGGGGTCCGCAACCGTTGGCAAGAACTCTGGTATATCACTTTACCAAGTATGGCTCCGCAACTCTTGTTTGGGGCGGTAATGCAGATTGGGGCTTCCTTTGGGGTAAGTGAGGTAATAAAGGCGGTGGCAGGGTTCCCTTCTCGTGGATATACGGCCGACACAATCGGTACCTATATAAACGATTATGGGGTGGTGCGCTTTGAAATGGGCTACGCCTGTGCCATCGCGGTGGTCCTGTTTCTCATGATGGTGGGGACCAACAAGGTAATCATGAAACTATTAAAGGGCTTGTTATGAAAGTACGATTCCATCGACTCCGAACTAACCGTAAACTAAATCGTTCTGCGGGGGGTAACTTCCTGCTTTTTCTTGTATTGGCTTTGCTGGGGGCCTTCATGGTGCTTCCCTTGCTGTATGCCTTTGTGTCGGCTTTTAAGCCCATGGAAGAACTTTTTATTTTCCCACCCCGCTTTTTTGTGGCAAATCCGACCCTCGATAACTTTATTCATTTATCGCAAATACTCTCGAATTACTGGGTTCCCTTTAGTCGCTATCTTTTTAATAGCGTTTTTGTGTCGGTGGTAGCTACCTTTGGGAGTGTTATGGTGTCCAGTATGGCGGCCTATCCGATGGCAAAGCATAGCTTCCCGGGCAGGAAGCCCCTCTCTGATGTGGTGGTGCTGGCTCTCCTCTTTACGCCCCAGGTTCTCTATATTCCTCAGTACATCATCATTGCCAAATTGGGCCTTATCAATACCTATGGAGCCCTCATTCTTCCGGCTATCCAGAGTCCCCTCGGAGTCTTCTTGATGAAACAGTTTATGACCCAAATTCCTACTAGCCTGCTGGAAGCCTCCCGTATCGATGGGGCTAATGAATTTACTACCTGGTGGAAGGTGGTTATGCCGTCGGTAAAACCCGCCTGGCTTACGCTTATTATTTTTGCTTTCCAGTCTATATGGAACCAGCCGGGAAATTCCTACGTATATGACGAGGCTATGAAGGTTCTGCCTTCGATCATGGGTCAGATCCAGGGGGGAGGTCTTGCTCGGGCAGGGGTGGTGGCGGCGGTTGCTCTGGTTATGATGATTCCTCCCCTCGTGCTGTTCCAGCTTACCCAGCGATCGGTGATCGAAACCATGACCACCTCGGGAATTAAGGAGTAATCCATGAGAGGGCGTGCTATCCTTTTCATCCTTATATTGAATTTTGCTGCTAGAATTTCCCTATATGCGGCTCCCCCCACTCAGCCATCGGTGCCTTACCATTCTTACACCTATGGGGTATGGGGCTCTAGCACCTACGCGTTCCCTGCGTATATGCCAGCGGAGATTGTAACTGGTTTTGATCTTGGGGTAGGAGCGTTTAAAAATCCGAAGGATCTTTTTCGGGGACCCGATAGGACAGTTTATCTCTTGGATACAGGTAATAAACGTATCCTTGTCCTTGATGAACAGCTTCGGCTCATTAAAACGATTAGTACCTTTTACCGGGCTGGGGGGGCCTTTGAGTTGCAGGACCCTCGAGGGCTTTGTCTTGATAATGCAGGACATTTGTATGTGGCCGATCGGGGGGCCGGGGCGGTATATGTGTTTGATGAAAAGCTCAATCTTCTTACGGAAATTCATAAACCCCAGTCAGATATTGTAGACCCCACGGTAGAATTTTTGCCCGAGAAGGTTCTGGTAGATCATCTTGGTACGGTGTACGTCCTTGTTTTTGGTTCCTATCAAGGGGCATACACCTTTTCTGCAGATGGGGCTTTCCTGGGCTTTTTTGGGGCCAACCGGGTGCAGGTAAGTGCCCGTCTTCAAAAGGATCGTCTTTGGCGCATGTTCATGACCAAGGAACAACGAGAACGGATGTACCGCTATGTACCGGTAGAATATGTGAATTTTGCCCTGGATCAGGAAGGTTTTATCTATACGGTCTCTAACTTTGGAGATAACGAACAGCCAGGACAGGTTCGAAAACTTAACTCCCTTTCAGAAAACATCCTTTTTGCAGGGCGAAAACCCCGTCAGGCCTTCTTTGGAGATCTAGAACAGGTGTGGACTAACCGGATCGAAAAATCCCTTCTTGTGGCAGTGGATGTGGATGAAAAGAACTTTATCAATGTGCTGGATTCTGAGCGGGGGCGGGTATTTCAGTATGATCAATCCTGTAATCTGATCGCTATCTTTGGAGGGCCAGGAGATCAGATGGGGACAAGCCGGAATGCGGTGGACCTGGTAAGTCTGGGAGAGCGGATTCTAGTATTAGACGAAGTAAAAGGGGCTATTACTGTTTTTGCTCCGACCTATTATGGAAAGGCCCTTCGGGAGGCGACGGTTCTATATGAGGATGGACGTTATCAAGAGGCCCTTCAGCACTACCTCGAAGCCCTTCATTATGACAGGAATAATTATATCATCCAGCGAGGTATTGCTCGAGCCTACGAACGGATGGGGCGATACGAAGATGCCATGGCGTATTATCGCCTTGCCCAAAACCGAGAGGGCTACTCCAACGCCTTCCGAGAGTGGCGGACCCGTTTCTTACGGCAGCACTTTTCTCTTTTTATGGGGATTCTTGTAGCGTTGTTTGCGCTGCCTTCCCTGGTGTTACGATGGTATCGACGAAAACACCCGCGGTCGGTTGAGCGGGTACTGTATGTTTCAAAAGAATGGTTTCCCTTCTATCTCTTACGACATCCCTTTAAAGGGTGGGATGAACTGAAACGAGAGGGAACAGGATCCCTGGGAATTTCATTTGTTATTTTAGGGCTCTGGTTCCTCTGTAATGTCATAGAATTTCAGTTTACGGGCTTTATTTTTAATCCCAACCGCTTGGACCAGATGAACCTGTGGATCATCATGGCTTCGACCTGGGGCGTATTTATCCTTTGGACGATAGCGAACTGGGGAATTTGTACCCTCCATGACGGCAAAGGTACTTTCCGAGAAATCTGGATTTTTACTTCCTATACCTTGGTTATTTATATCCTTGCCACCGTACCCCTTGTCGTTGTGAGCAATCTCCTCACCCAGGAAGAAGGGGCTTTTTTACAGCTTGCCCGGTCAGTAGTTTCCTTGTGGTTCGGTATCGAATTCGTTATGGCGGTGATGGCGGTTCATCAATATGACCTGAAAACAACTTTCTGGTCTATTTTTCTTACCATTCTTGGAATGCTTCTTATTGTTTTTGTGGTGGTGATGTTTGTTTCCCTCTTTAATCAGGGCTATGACTTTATTTCTACCATTATACAGGAGATTTTGTTACGCCTATGAAAAAACATACATGGATAACTGGCTTATTGATACTCATGTGGTGGTTAGCGATGGGGAACTCCCTTTTTGCAATCTCAGAAAAGAGCCGCCCCTCGGGGACCCAAAACGACAAGGAGAAGGGACTGACCTCCTTAGTCGGTTTTACCCTATACGCCGAGACCCCTGCATTGCAGCTTTTTGTGAATGAAGGGGAGGGACTCTTTGCGGTTTATGTAAAAGCATCGAAGGCCCTGTGGTATTCTTCGCCGCCGGGGTGGCAAACCGAATCCTTTGCATCAGGGTTTAATAAGAACACCCTTCCTTCGATGCTAACTATCCGTACGGTAGACGTAAACAGTTCCATTTTTCCAGCCAATGGGTATACCAATGTGGTGCGCCGTTCGGGGCTTGCGGTCTCGGCTATTCCTGGTGGGGTCCGTTTTGAACATACCTTTACCAGGGAAGGAATCACTGTACCGGTGGATGTGCGGCTTGAAGGGAGGGACCTTGTGGTATCGGTCCCTTTACAAGAAATTAAGACCGATCCGGAGGTGGGACTTAGGCTTATCGATTTTACCCTTCTTCCGTATTTTGGGGCCGCATCTTCGTCGGAAGAGGGCTATTTGCTGGTTCCTGATGGATCGGGGGCTCTTATCTATTTTAATAACCGGAAGTCGAAACAACCCTACCAACAGTACGTGTATGGTCGGGATCCGGTTATTCAGCCTTTGATGAAAAAAGAGGTTTCTGAAAAGGTTTATCTTCCTGTGTTTGGGCTTAAGCGAAAGGATGGTGGTTTTTTCGCGATTATTGAAGAAGGAGCAAGTCGGGCCTGGATTAACGGGGAAACGGCATATCAAAGGACTTCGTACAATGCAGCAAGTGCTAGTTGTATTGTATTGGATTCGGACGTAGTTTCTTTTCGGGAAAAAACAGGAACCCCTCGTGATATTCTTATATTCGAAAATGTTCCCTATGGGGGGAATTTCCAGGTTCGGTATATCTTACTATCCCCAGAGGAGGCGGATTATGTTTCGATGGCTGAGATATATCGGAACTACTTAATAGAGAAGAAAAACTATACCCCCAGCTCTTTTTTAAAATCGGAACCTTCTCTTTTGGTGAACTTTATTGGTGCAAGTCCCAAGGTAAAGCCCTTTTTAGGGTTTCCTAAACGGCAGCAGATTGCTTTTACTTCTTTTGGGGTAGGGAAGGCGGTTCTAGAGCAGTTACGTACGTTGGGGGTAGATCATCTTGTGGTCAAATACGATGGCTGGGAGAAAGGAGGTCTTTATGGGGACTACGCTACATCGCCTCTTCCTGCTTCGAGCCTTGGAGGAGAAAGGGGGCTTAAAAATTTTCTGTCCTGGACCGCTGCCCGCCAAATTCCTTTGTTCTTAGGTACCGAACCGGTGGCCCTATATCGTTCGTCATTTTCTCTTATACCAGAATTACACACCAATAAAACAGTTAATCGGGCGCCCGCCCAGGTGTTCCCTTACCGTATGTCTACGTTCGAAAAGCTTACCACTAACAAGGAGGGGGCTTTCTGGTTTCTGAAAACTTCTGTCATTGAGAGGACCTATCAAAAGTATTTGGAACGTTTTGTAAAGAGGTGGCAAGACGAGGCTCTTCTATCCATAGGCTCTTCGTTGTCCAGAAGTATACAAGAAAAAATCCCCGAGGCTCCCCCTATGCAGGAATTTCTCGGCCTGAGCCCCGATTCGATGGGTAATCTTTTGGCTTCAGATTTTACGCCCAAGGGGTATAATCGAGAAGATACCCGTAGGACCTTTGAAACGCTCTTACAGCAGACGGCTCAAAAGATGCCGGTGCTCCTTTCCCGTCCCTTTGATTATGCTTTACCTTATGTGGATTTTGTCTGTGATGTGCCGGTTACTTCTAGCATGTATGAGATTGAAGACGTGGCTATTCCTTTCTATCAAATGGTGCTCAAAGGTTTTAAACCCTTTACAAATATCGCCTATAATCAGGCCCTCGATCCCCTCGAGGCAAAGCTCTTTATGCTTGAGTCAGGGGCCTACCCTTCAGTCTTGTTTGTTGGGGAACATCCGGAGGAGTTGCGGGATAGCCTTCTTGAGCCCTACATGAGTAGTTATGCCTATGACTGGTTGGACAAAACCGCAGCGCTATACCGGGAACTATTTCCGCTGCTTCGACAAATAAAAGACGTTCCGATTCGAGAGCACCAGGTCCTTTCGAAGAAGGTCCGTCGTGTCGTCTATGCTAACGGAATAGGTTTCTACATCAACTATGGAGAACGGGCAGAGACTATAGGTAGTATAACCATTCCTGCCCGCTCCTTTGTACGTATTGGGGGATAATCATAATGAACGGTGATACGCTTTATCGACCCCGTCGGGTTTATCGACGTCGTAAAGGAAGCATTGAACAGCGAAAAGCCATGTATGGACGGATATTTATCGCACCGTGGGTGTTTGGCTTTATCGTGTATTTTGCTCTTCCTCTGTTTACTGCTGTTTATTACACCCTTACCAAAATATACATTGATCAAGAGGGACTTCATTTTGAATGGGTTGGTTTACAAAATTACCTGTATGCTTTTTTGCAGGATCCTGACTTCACTCGAAACCTGGTGGAATCAATTTTAAATATTGTCTATCAGGTGCCGATTATCGTTTTCTTTAGCCTTTTCATTGCCAGCATTCTAAAAAACGATTTCCGAGGAAGAACATTGATGCGGGCCATTTTCTTCCTGCCGGTGATTATTTCATCAGGGGTGGTAATCTCGGTGCTCAAAGAAAACGTCCTTAATACCTTTAGTTCCGAATCCACCTTTCTTTTTCAGGCCGAAGGGCTTAATGCTATTCTGGTTCGGGCAGGACTAAATGTGGCCCTGGTAAAGGCCATCGTTTCCACTATCAGCCAGATTTTCGATTTAACCTGGAAATCAGGGGTCCAGATACTGCTGCTTTTGTCTGCCCTTCACGCCATCCCTGACAGTATGTATGAGGCTGCAAGCATCGAAGGGGCCACGGGGTGGGAAAAATTCTGGAAAATTACCTTTCCTCTTATTTCGCCCAGTTTTATGCTTTCTATCATCTATTCGATAATCGATTATTTTACTGATTATTCGAACAAGGTAATGCGGATGATTGTGACCACCGCGAACCAGGGAAAGTTTGAATATAGTACGACGATCTCCATCACCTATTTTGTGGCGGTGATGATCATTATTTTGATAGTGAATGCTCTGCTTTCGCGGCGGACATTTTACATGGTGTAGAGGGGTCTATGAAATTCAGTATTCCGAAAATAAATCAGACAAAGCTTGCCAACCAGAGTCTCCTTGTTATTTCCAGGATTCTCCGGGCCATTTTTTTGCTGGGTATGACCTATGTTCTGCTATATCCCGTATTGTTCCTGGCTTCTAACGCTTTTAGTGATTATATGGATAAGCTGGATCCAACGGTGATCTGGATACCGAAGCATCCTACCCTTAAGAACTTTATCCTGGCCGATCAAGTTATTGGATTCGCTTCGTCCATCTGGAAAACCCTTACGATGATGGTCCCCTCGGTGCTTATCCAGGTGGTGGTATCCCTTTTTGTGGGGTATGGGTTTGCCCGATTCAAGTTTAAAGAGCGGGAACTCCTTTTTAGTTTTCTTATTTTCACGATTATAGTTCCGGTCCAAACGATTATTATTCCCCTCTATGTGCATTTCCGTTTCTTTAATTTCTGGGGCCTGGGGAATTTTCTTGCCCTTCACACGGGAGAACCACTGACGTTTAATCTGTTAAATACGAACTGGCCCTTTTATATCCTTTCTGCCTTTGGGGTAGGAATCCGTTCGGGCCTGTATATCTTTATGGCCCGTCAATTTTTCCGGGGCATGCCTGTAGAGCTTGAGGAAGCCGCCTGGGTCGATGGATGTGGACCTTTTCGTACCTTTTTTACCATTATGGTTCCTAATGTGGGAAGCATTGTGATTGTGATTACCCTCTTTTCTATCGTATGGCATTGGAATGATTATTTTTTGTCCGTCATGTTTTTTGTGGAAGAATACCCTCTTACGGTGGCGGTTACGGTACTTCAGGATCGGCTTAGTGTGCTTACCCAGAATATTCGCCCTGAAGATATGGCCCTGGCCCAGTCGGCGGTTCTGGAGGCGGCCTGTTTTGTGGTAATCGTACCACTTTTGATTTTGTATATCTTTGCCCAGCGGTATTTTACGGAAAGTATTACCCGAACAGGAATTGTGGGGTAAAAAGCGGGGAACGCCTGGTGGAGGGTAAAAACTAGGGGCTAGAAATAAAATGAAAAGCGAACGGAAGGGATAGCCCAGGCCGCGGAGGCGATAAAGAAAGCACAACCGGAGCGGCAAGCGGCCCCAAAATTATGGGGAGGGGGAAAAATCCGGCATAGCCAGGGGCCTAAGGCTTTCTCAGGAGGCCCTGAGCCCTGCTTTAAGATTGTAAAAAAAGGGGAAAAATAAATACCCCTTTTGTAAAACCTGTGCTATAATAGGCAAAACAAGAAAGGGGAGGTTAGTCTATGTTGAAAAAGAAACCGGTTTTGTTGTGGGGTTTGGTACTTCTCACAGCTACTTTAGCTAGCGGGGCCGAGAGTCCTAATATCACCGTTTTTCGGCCGGGGGTAAATCCACGGGATAAGAACGATGTGATGGTGCGGGCCGCCGAAAAGTACAGAAAAGAGACCGGCGGAAAGGTAACCTTTGTCATTTCCGACTGGGTAAACTGGCAATCGAAAATTCTGACGTATATGGCGGCGGGGGAACCCATCGATGTCATTTTTGCCCGGGATGCGGATTTCCCCCTGTTTTATACGCGGGGATATGTACAACCAATTGATAAGTACGTGAACCTCAATGTTCCGTATATTAACAAAACGGGGATGGACTTGGCCTTTAAATATGATGGGAAATACTACGTGGCTTCCCATGTTACTTCCAATCACCCTTGGATCATCATTTACAACAAAACCTTGATGGAAGAAGAAGGGATCCCCGAGAGTGAACAGCCCCTGGCGCTCTATAAGGCTGGCAAGTGGACCTGGGCAAAACTTCGGGAATTAGCCATCAAACTTACCAAGGATACGACGGGCAGTGGCAAGATAGATCGTTGGGGCTTTGGAAACTGGTGGACCCGGGGCTTTGTGTACATGAACGGGACAGGTTTCACCGTCAAGGATGCAAAGGGGAACTTTAAATTGAATTTTGACGACCAACGACTGTTAGAGGCCCTTCAGTTCCTGGCGGATGCTAAAAAAGAGGGCTGGTACCAGCAGGACTACAGCATGACGAGTATGGGACTCCAGCGGCGTACCATCGCCATGTATATGGAACGGGAATATTTCCCGGTCCAAATTATCCAAAATACCCGGGATGAACTTGCCTACGTACCACTCCCGCGGGGTCCAGGAAACAAAGAACAGGTAAACATCTTTGAATGTGACGGCTATGCCATCGGGAATGGCTCCAAAAGTCCCACCTATGCGGGAAAATTCATCGATATTTGTCTTAAAGAATGGTACGAGGAAGATCTCAAGGGACGCCAGAAGTGGCCCAAGGAAATCTTTCCCATTGTAGATGAAATGGCCAAAAAGCCCTACTATCCGGGACCTTCTAACTCGGTGCTTGATCCTATGTTGGATAACTTCCTTGGAGAAATTGTCTGGACCGGTAATAGTCCCGCCGCTGCCATCGCGGGATACAAGGCTCAGGCGGAAACCCTTATTGCCGAAGCCGCCAAGCCCTTTGAAAAGCCCGTTAAGTTACCGTTTAATCCCATAACGGTGGATTTTGAAAATGGAGACATCTCTGCTTTTAAGGTGGGTAAACCCGAGTATAAGAGCGTAAAACTCCAGATTGTTTCCGATTCCCGGGCAATCAAAGGCAAATCGCTTTTAATAAGCATGGATAGTAAAGTAGATGGAGAATGGATCGATGCGGTGTTTACCGACCCCGAAAAGGTTGGCATTGTAGGATGGCGGAACTATACCATATCGTTCGATATTAAGCCCCTTAAAATGCCAACCCAACCAGACGGATATCTGTACTTCCAGGTGTGGCAGGATAGTCTCCGAAATTGGGGCTGGACCACCCAGAAGATTGATGCGGCCAATCAGGTGTATACCGTAAAGGTCAATATAAAAGATGTCCTTGCCAATGGGAAGTTCCCCTTGAAGTTTGGTGGACGTTTTGCAGGGGATTTTGTTATTGATAATATTTCTATACAGGAAAAAAAATAAGCAATTAGATTGGGATGGAAAATGCTGTGAGGCATGAGGGAAAGAGGATGAGAGCGCAAGATACGATGAGATATATGAGGGAATGGCAGCGAATCATAAGGATTGTGAGCATGGTAGTGAGTATTGGAACACCCTTTGTGGCAATTGCGGAGGATGTCCCCTTCCCCCGGGACTATCCGGTAATTCAATCTCAACAAGGGCGACGGCTTCCCCCTCTTTCTTCTCGTGCTTTGATGTATGAAGCGGAGGATGGAGACTTTTTTGGGGTCCGGCAGGAGAAGGACTACCAGGGCTATACCGGATCAGGGTATGTAAAGTTCCCGGTGATTGAAGGGGTAAGCCTGGCAGTAACGGTAACGATCCCTCAGGAAGGCTATTATGCTCTTCGTTTACGAAGTATGGTAAAACCGGGGGATACATCACTTGCCCAGGTACAGATAGATGTGGAGGAACGGTCTGTGGGGGCCCAGCGTCTTACGGTAACGGGGATTTTTTCTGATGTACTTTTCTATTATCCCCTCTGGCTTAGCAAAGGAGAAAATCGACTTTTTATAAGTTCCCTGCAGGGGGAATGGTATCTTGATCGTCTTACCTTAGAGCCCCTGACAAAGGAACTCTATCAGACTATGCTCCCCCGAAGAAACCTCGTGACCCCTAATCCTCTCCCTGCTGCTCAGGCGGTGTATCAATATCTGCTTGACATGCAGGGGAAGGGAATCCTTTCGGGACAGCAAATCTACGGTCGGAGTGTAGAAATCAATACTATTTTTAAGGAAATCGGGAAATATCCTGCTATTCTTGGTATAGATCTCATCGATTATAGCCCTTCGCGGGTGGAACGAGGGACCAAGAGCTCGGTAATCCAGGAGGCGATTAATTATTGGAAGAAAGGGGGCCTGGTGACCTGTGCCTGGCACTGGAATGCCCCCACGGGATTAATTGACAAAGAACCGGATAAGCGGTGGTACTCAGGATTTTATACCAAGGCTACTACCTTTGATTTTGCGGCGGCCCTGGAAAATCCTAAGGGGCGGGAGTACGCCCTCCTTCTTCGAGATATTGATGCCATTGCGGTGGAATTAAAAAAATTACAGACCGCTGGTGTACCGGTACTCTGGCGCCCTCTTCACGAAGCTTCGGGAGGATGGTTCTGGTGGGGTTCTAAGGGCCCAGAACCGTACAAAAAACTCTATATGCTTCTTTTTGATCGACTAGTGCGTCATCATGGTCTAACCAATCTGATCTGGGTTTGGAACGGCCAGGATCCCGCATGGTATCCCGGGGACGATGTGGTGGATATTATCAGTGTGGATCTGTATCCCCCGGAGCGGGATTACCGGGACCATGAAAAGGAACTCAGAGCCCTGCAGGCTTCTTCCTTTGAGCCAAAGCTCTGTGCCATTTCTGAGAATGGTACCCTTCCCAATGTGGAGGCGATTGCCCAAAAGAGGCTCCCCTGGGCCTGGTTTTGCACCTGGAATGGGGAGTTTGTTATTGATGGTTCAGGGAAGTTCTCGGAGCGCTACACGGAACGGGGGGTGTTTAAGGCGTATTACGAACATCCCTGGCTGATTACCCGGGATGAAGTTCCTTCCTTAGGGAGGGATATCCAGTAAGAAAGAGGGATCTAAGAGGGAAAAAGCAGGGGCCCCATACTTCTCGTTAGGCAGGGATGTGGCGAGGATAGGCGAGCGGCGAGGATGTGCCTTTGCCTGGATTCCTTGTCACAAACCACGAACGGACCGATGGTCCGGGAGATGGACAACAATACATTATTTAGAAGGAGGTGATGAAAAGGCTCGGTGGATTATTGATTGAAAGAGAAACCGGTTGCTCTGTTGTGGGCGAGGAAGAAACCTCCTCATTACAAAGCTCGGTTCTCCAGAGATCAGGGTGGTGCCGGGACAGAATGTGGCGCACCCTTGTCCCGGCACCGGTTTACGAAGGCCGTCCGCTACCAATCGTAGCGGCCCATCGTTGATGGGGGCCTATCCTACAGTGTACCAAAAGGAGACCTGTATGGAAAGATACAAAAAGATTTTCTGTGTCATTTTTGTGATGGTCCTCGGGATACTTTTTATGGGCTGTCCCGTGGAATACACGATTGTGAGTCCTATTGTCGGGGCTAGTAGCGGTGTTACTCCGGCGGAAAATAAGTTGAGTGGTGATACGTATTCTGATGCACCTGCAACTTCTCTTTGGACGCATGCCGATGGTGGCTCTTCTCCTACTACCTATACCATTAATGTGGCTAATTTAGCGACCGCAAGCCTCATCTCCCAATCCTGGATTACCAAATTGGTACTCCACTTTACCATTCAAGATAATAACTGGTGGATCGAGTTAAAGGATTTTACCTATACCGTAGGTTCTGGAACCCCTCAAGGATTTAAGCTCTGGGATTGTAGCTCCGGGGATGCACAATTCAATGGGACCAAAAAGGTAAGTGTGGAAATTCCCTATGGGGGAAGTGGGGATATTGTTCTGGGAGCGGCCAGCGCCAAAATTTATGGCTATGTGGTATCCCTGGACTCGGTGGATATCTATTTCAGTAAGTAAGGGAGGGCAGATATGAAACGGATGGTGAATGTTCTTAGTATGCTCCTTGTGGGCGGAACTCTTCTTATGGCCCAAACCTTTTCCGCCACTGGTTATGTGAAATGGGACTGGGGCTATGATGTGGACCATCGGACCAGTGGTTTTGAAGTTACCTTTAAAGACATGCGCTTTGATGTCTCCCTGGCAGATAAGACCACGGTCGAAAAAACCGGCGACACCGCCCCGTATGGGGAGATCAGGATCACGGGGCTCCGGGTTGGAACAAATGCGGACAACAGCAGTACCAGTGACTATATTACCCCTGTAAGTACCATCGGTGATAGCTGGAGAAGCGACTGGCAAAAACGCCCCATCTACCTTTTGTGGGATCAACTTTCTTCAAAGCTGGTGTTCACCGACAACTTCAATATCGTTCTGTGGTACAACGAAACGAATAAGTACCAGCACAGCATGGCCTTTACCCTCTACAATGGGGATAGCTACGGAATCAGCAATGCCTATGCGTATAGCCTCTACAGCGGTCAATACGGATCCACCGATGTGGCGGGAAGCCTCTATAACAGCTGGGAAGTAACCGGCGATGAAGGCACGCCTACGAACAAGGTCTTCTTCAAAGCATCTAACTACGATTGGAAAGAACCCACCAACAATGCCTATGTGCAGGTGAATTATTCTCTTCCCTTTGCGGATTTGAGTGCCCTCGTGGGGTCTTACAAATCCTACAAGGATGCAAGCCGCTTTGTGTATGATGCAAATGGAAACATCGTGGATAACGGAAACAACGGTTATACGGGGATTTTCAGTGTTTCTCTCACGGCGATTCCTAACCTGACGGCGGTGGTAGCGGGAACGGCAGACCTGGGTATCCCGGATACGGTGTATAGCCCCCCTGCCTTTGGTGGTAAGGTCCAGTACAAGTTTGCCTTAAACGATGATATCGCCATAAAACCGGGGGTGTATTTTGATGGCCAGCTTCCGGATATTGATTCCTATGCGGGGGCCGTTCCTTCCACCGATGGTTTTGATTGGGCCGTAGCAGGGGGGCTCCAGGTGGATTTCCTCAAGTCGGTCTTTACTACTAATGTGGGATACGGAAACGATGCTTCTAAAACGAGTACGGTAAATTCTTTACGGGCCACGGGGGCCCTGGACTTTAAGACGGTTCCCAATCTGATTGCTCGGGCGGCGGTGGAATATATCAAGGATGATCTTAAGGCGGAAGGTGATGGCTCCTATTCGTTGGGGTTCCATGGCTATGTTTCCTATGACCTACCAGTAGGGAAAGGTACAGTAGCCCCCTATGTAGAGGGTTCTTCCAGCAACAAATCCAACGGCAAAGATTTCGATCTCTATATGAAGGCCGGAGTAAGCCTGAGTGGTTTTATGGCAAATACCATCTTTACCGTGTTCTGGGATTCCAATGATCTGACCAACAAGTTCAATACGTATAAGGATGCGATGTTTGGCCGGATTGTTTTCAGGACGGCGGTAAAGTTCTAAAGGGATAGAAGGGATTTCAGCGCTGGGAGTAGAAAATGGGGGCATGGGGCAGGAAGTGTGTCGTATGCCCCCATTTAAGAGCTGTTTCCCATTGATGGCAGGGTCGAAACTCGGTGTTCAAAAAAATACCAGACCCTGTTTAAGGAGGGGGCGGGATAGAAAATAAGTAAGAAGCCTTTTCTTACCGCAGAGGATTATATGGATGTAAGAGCGAAGTTTTTAACATTTCAGAGAAACCGGTTCCTAATAAAAAGAGAAGCTTGGTTGCCTCTTGTTATTTCTCTTGGAGGGATTCTTCTTTTTCTAAATTTTTCCTGTAGCATGGGAGATAGTTCCTCGTATAACACGGAGATATGTCAGGAGTCCTTTGCGAATAATACTAATGGATGGACTACCACAAGCGGAGGAGAACAAAGCGCCACTATTGCAAATGGCTTCCTTACCCTCACCAACAGTAGCACCTCTGTTCCGTGTATTCTCAGGGTTGTCCAGAGTGGAAGTGCCTTTTCTCTCACTGGTCCATACAAACTAGAAGTGACTTTTTCTTTTCCCTCGCAGCCCGATAGTACCTATGCCAAGGCTCTTATTCAATTCAATTATTACACCACGAACAATGGCCCCGTCTTTGATTATGTGAGTGTTACGAGTTCAGGCTATTACCTTGTAGGGCACTACCCCTCGGAAGAAGGAAACTACTACTACTACACTGGTGGTTATGTTTTCTCCGGGGCGATCAACCAGGAAGGGAAGAATCTATTGAGTATTACCCAATATGGGGGAGGTTTTTCTCTGGCTATCAATAGTTCGTTTATAGGTTTTTATACCAATACTTTTTATTCGGGCATGCCCTATCAATTTTGGCTTGGCCTTGAAAAGGGGGCTAATAACAGTGCCCTGGGGAGTGTTAGTATACAATTTGATGAACTTACCATTTATCAGTGAGTCGCTTCTTATGGGCCGTCCTCTGCCAATGCGCCCAGAACGGTCCCCATCAATTTGAAAGGGAAGAGAGCCGTTCAATAAGACCTGTAAAAAGAGGGAAATACCGCTTTTAATTTGAAAATTTCAGGTCCTGGACCTGAATAGATACTGTAAGGAGGTGTACTATGAAAAGAAATTGGATGAATGGAGTAGCGATGGTAATGGTCGTTTTTGCTGCAGCCCTGACAACGGTTACCTGTGCTTCTACTCCGACGGCGAGTAGTAATTCTGGAACCGCTCAAAAGACAGAGCAAAAGGCAGAACAAAAAGGTGGAGCCCTCCCTCCCATGAATATGGGAACGAACCCCTATGTCTTTGAATCCTTTGAACGGATTACCGAGGATGGTAAGATTTACGTCGGTATTAATCCCAAGAAAACCTATGTGAATCTGACCAACGAAGGCTGGGGCGGTAATAAGGGGCTTAAGATTTCCAGTTCTACCGAGTATGTAACCGAAGGGAAATACTCCGCCAAGATTGAAATCGATTTTAAGATTACTTCCCGTCTTCAGACGAATGGAGCCTGTTTTGGCCTGGGGTGGGATAATACGGGGGCCATCGATCCTGCCTATGCCAAAAGGCTGGTAAATGCCGAATATATGCTCATTGATTATGTGTGGATCCCTGCCCCTGAGTGTACCATTTCTAATCCGAAGGTAATCAATCTGGGAATTCATCTGGCTGGCCGGGATGATTCAATTTCGGACAAGTCGAAGGGTGAACTGGGTGATATGGCGAATACGGATCCCTCCGGAAAGGGAACCCATGTGGTGCGGGTGAAAAACAAGCTTTCTTCCCTTACCACGCTGGTACCTCAGTTTGCTATCAAGGTATACCATCCTTCGGATGATCAGGATCCGGTAGGACTTAAGGCAGATGTGGGTAAGGTGATGAAAGGAACCCTGTACCTGGACAATCTCCGGTTTGCCGATAAGGATGGGAATGTGATTCAAAAATAAGGATTTAAAATTATACGGTCTTCTCCTGCAAAACGGAGAAGACCTGCGCTTCTAAGAACAGCAGGGGCGAGGCGCCCCTTAGTCTTATGGTGTTGATGTAGGGGGAACGCCCCTTCTGTGTATATTATTCCTGATAGCTTTCCCACAAATCATATACGCTACATTGCTCTTTAAACTCGATTTCTGAAGGAAGAGCGGTGCCGGGACGAGGGATATAGGTAATTCTTCGAGGTCCTCCCGGAAGAAGGGTAAAACAATTGTCTTCCCAATAGCCGGGGAATCCTTCTACGTCCAGGGCCACAAAAAATGCGGGGCGTTCTACCGACAGAACCGCCTGCAGGAGACCGGTCTTTGTTTTTTCGATGGTAAACGTAAGGACAGGATCCTGGAGATAGCATTTTTTAGGCAGGGTAAAAAAGGAGGTTGTTTGCAGGGCCTCCTTAACAACTGGGGCCTTCAGAGAATCCTCAGCAAGAGAGCCTTTAAACGTTGCATGCATAAAGTATTGCTCGGGCTTACTGGTAAAGTTTTCGATAGATTCTTGAAGTATTACGGTGGCTCCTTCTTTTTTTCCTTCACAGGGATATACCCGTTCTAAGAGGGGCTTCCCTGAAAAGTCAAGGACCCGCACTGTTACATCACCCAATATATCCTGATCGGTATCGTTTAAGAGAATCACAGAAAGTCGCCCCTCTTTTATGTATGAGACGAGGGCTACTGGCGCAAAGAAACGGCGGGCCCGGTAATGCAGAAGTTTCCACTTTCCTGAATATTCAATGCTGGACCAGGAAGCTACCGGCCAGCAATCGTTGAGTTGCCAGTAAAGGGCCCCCATACACCGGGGCCGCTGGCTCCGCCAGTATTCCACCGCCGTTTGTATGGCCATCGCCTGTTGGACCTGGCTGAGGTAGAGCATGTTTTTAAATCCCACGGGAAAACGAAAATACCGAGAAAAGTTTTCTATGATGAGAGAATTTCCCCGGGGACTTTTTTGGTGGTGTTCCATAATAGGAGATGTCAGGTTCCATTCTTCCTGGGGACAATAGGTCTTTACCGTTTCCAATGAAGGAAAGGATTGGTACCCAAACTCAGAACAAAAGCGGGGGACCACCTCGTAGTAGGCCTCAAAGGGCTTGCCTTCGTGCCAGACACTCCAGTAGTGCATATCACCTTTTGCATCGGCGTGCCAGTTGTCAGAAAAATCCTGAGGACCACCGCTGGGTGAACTGGGCCAAAAGATATGGTCCGGATCTAGAGCGCGGATAGTATTTCCCACTATTCCTTCGTTTAATCGATCATAATCGATGATGTAGCGGTCCCGGTTCTGCTTGGTCTCGGGGAACCACGTAAGGGCCCCGAGATTTTCGTTGTTTCCACACCAGAGAGCAAGACAAGGATGATCCTTAAGACGCAACACCTGGTAGGCAATTTCCTTTTGAACATTACTCAGAAACTCAGGGGTAGCCGGGTACATGGCGCAGGCAAACATGCAATCCTGCCAGACTAAAATTCCCAGTTCATCGCAAAGATCATAAAAGATATCCTGTTCGTACTGGCCCCCGCCCCATACCCGTACCATGTTCATATGGGCCGCTACCATATCACCTAACAATTGCCGATATCGGTCCGGAGTTTGACGGCTGGGTAGGGCGTCCAGAGGGATCCAGTTAGCTCCTTTGACCCATATATCCCGGCCATTTATACGAAAGGTGAGGGGACGGCCTATCGAATCTTCCTGAGTAAGCACTTCCAGGGTTCTGAAACCAATTCGTTTAGTGAGAGTCTCTGAGGGTTCCCCGGAGACTGAAAAACCCTGCGAGGCCGAAGAAGCATAAGTTTGTTCTAAATCCTCGGGAAATACCGAACAGGCAGAGACCTGTACGGTAAGAGTATACAGGGACTGTTTCCCATATCCTGCGGGCCACCAGAGATGAGGATTGGACACAGTAAAATTCGCCGTAAGCAGGTGTTCTCCGGGGCCAGCCACCGGGTAGTGTCGCTCCTCTTGTGTAACGACCTTGCCATCGGGGGCTACCAGTTCGTAGTAAACTGCCAGTTCCCACTGAGAAGAACCGACGTCCCTTTTACTTTCAGGGATGATGTAATGGATAGTTGTTTCCACATCCCAGAGAGATTCGGTTCGCCGCAGGGGGCGACAGGTACAATGACTGATATGTCCTGGCCGATTAAAACCAATATACGCTTTTCCGTATATACCGCTTACCATAAGGCATGGCCCCCAGTCCCAGCCTGAGTGGCACTGAACCTTTCGAACTAGATTTCGATGGGGAGAATGAATAGGAGCTGCCCCGTACGGAATAGGGTAGGGAAGCTCTTCGGCCCTTTCCATCGCTTTCTTCTCTGCAGAATAACAACGTACTTTGATGGTATTTTCTCCTTCCCGGAGTATCCCGTTGAGATCTGCATAAAAAGGGTAGAACATATTCTCATGGTGCCCGAGATAGCTGTTATTGAGATAAATGTCCGCTACGGTATCCACTGATTCTAAAAAAAGATAGGGATCCCCTTCTTCGAGCATATGGGAAGATACCGAAAAGGTATAGGAGAGTTCTATATCTTTCTGATTTAAAACCTGCCAGACCTCTTCATTTTTACCATAGTAAGGATCGGGCAGGATGTTTTCCTTTAAAAGGGCGGAAAAAATATCCCCCGGTATAATGCAAGGGATATCTCGTATTCCCTCTGTGTCTCCGTCTACGTGCAGTTGCCATGGTCCTGCAAGGTTAATACGCTCCATACCCCACGTTCTAGGGGATTTGGCCTGTTTTTTCAAGTCCCGTTTATTCGGCCTTTATGACCCCGGTGGGACAGGATTCCACCGCTTCCCGGATTTTATCCTCATATTTTGAAAAATCCACGCCCCCTTTTACCACCATTTTGTCGGGAACTTCGAAGACCTCAGGGCAGATTGCCTCACAATTGCCACAGGAAATGCACTCATCGTTACTTTCATCGAGCCATACCTTAGAAATAGCCATGGAAAACCTCCTGGTGATTATAAGGGAATGAGAAGTTTCCCTATTATACCACTATGTTGCAGGTTTGGGTAAAAACCCCAAAAATTTTTCTTGACAGTTTAAATAACCAGTGATATACCATAGTTGATTTAATATATCAATTAACCTGATGAACGGTGGCGGATACTGGCCGTGGAAATACGGTTAGTTCACAAGGGGCATAAACGAAGTGGCGAGGAAAGGGCTTAACGAACAGACCGAAAAGGCGCGCAATGCGGCCCGAATTGTCCGCTGTATCTGGAAGCATCCGGGTATCAGCCGGTATGAGATTGCGGAGCAACTCCACCTTGAACGGTCCACTATTACCCATCAGGTAAATCGTTTGCTGGATCTGGGGCTTATTACTGAAATTGCCGAAGGTGAAGCGGGACCCAGTGGTGGCCGAAAACCGATTCAACTGGGGATAAACAAAAATTATGGCTACATTATCGGGATTGAGCTCCAGGTGGAAACCTATTCGGTGGTGGTGGTGAATTTAGCGGGGGAGGTACTTTCTTTCAAAAAAGTAGAGAAGGTCATGAAACCCCAAACCTTTATTGATGATGTAATCCAGATTGCTTCTGATGCGGCCCAGACCATGGGGGGCTTTGAAAAATTTCTTGGCGTTGGTATCGGCATGGGAGGGATTATCGACTCGGATCAGGGGATTATTCATTATTCTATTCCCCTCCATGTAACAGAGCCCTTCTATTTTTCCCGGGAAATTACCGCCAAAACCCATATCCCCTTTTTTATCGGGAACGACGCTAACTGTTGTGCGTGGGGAGAGTTGGCTTTTCATAAAGCGGATGGGCTAAAAAATTTTCTTTTTACCCTTGTTCAACTGCGAACCGGCGAACTGGCAAAGGAAAACTACGGAGGATTGGGGGTTGGTTTTGGTATTGTCATCGATAGCAAGGTGTACACTGGCACAAATTATACGGCTGGCGAATTCCGGAGTGCCTTCTGGGAAGAGGGGCCTCAGGCCCAGTTTTCTATACCCTATGAAGAAGTGGGAGAGCTTCTCGAGGAGCCTCAGCTTCTTGAGCGATTCATTCGGGAATTGGGACGGAATGTGGCCCTTTTTGTGAACACCTTCAATCTGAACAAGGTGTTTATTGGGGGGGATATCGAAAATTGGCCCATCGATGCTCCCCGGCTGTTTCAGGAAGAAATTCGGCGCAACTGGATGTATCCCATGGAGCCCGCATGCCTTGTGATGTATTCCACGTTGGGAGAACAGGCCGTTGCTTATGGGGCGGCGGGGATGTTGTTGTACAAAATTTTCACCTCTACCCACCTGCCGGTAGATGTGTTGGATGACCAGGACCCCCTGGTCCTGGCCTTGCATTTGTAAGTATCCCCGTTGGGGAGAAGGGTGCATTGCACCGCCCGTAAGGAAAGCGGTTCTCAAAGGAAGCCCTTCTTTGCGGGTATAGAGAAAAGAGGAGGTCTTTATGAAAAAGACTCTATCTGTACTAGTAGCATTCCTGGCGATTGCCGGTATGCTCTTTGCAAGCGGTCAGAGCCAGAGCGGCCAGGCTGCAGGTGGGAAGCAGGTCGTGGTAAAAGCCATGGCCTATGGGGACAACTCCAATGCCGAAGGGGTTAACTGGGTTCGCATTGTGAAGGCCTTTGAAAAGGAAAACCCCAATATCAAGATTGAGTACGAACTGCTCTACGACGAAGCCTATCATCAAAAGGTTGTGGCTCGGCTTGCGGCAGGTGATGTGCCCCACCTGGCGTACATGGGTGCTGATGCCCGTTGGGGTAAACCATGGAAGGAAGCCAATCAGCAGTTTGATCATCGCCCCTATATCGATGCAAACTACTTTGATCTGAACCTTATTCCCCCCATGGGCCCCAACGGAGAAATTTATGAAATTCCTCTTGGCACCAGCAATATCACTACGGTTCTATATATGAACGAAGAGCTGGTCAAGTCCCTCGGATTTAGCGAGCCCAAGACCTACGAAGATCTGGTTGCCATGGTTCCCAAGGCAAAGGCTGCAGGGCTTGATGTGGTCAGTATCGATGGTGCCGATGGCTGGGCCTGGGGTTCCTGTTTAATGTCCGCTATCATTGCTCGGCTTTCAGGGGATGCTAACTGGGTATCCAAGGCGGTAGAGGGTAAGTACAAGTTTACCGATCAGGTCTTTGTGGATTCCCTGAAACTCCTGCAGCGCATGGTAAAAGATGGGGTTATCTCTGAAAAATCGATACTCGTTGATTACGGAGCCAATCTCTCTAATTTCAGCAACAAAAAGGCCTTGTTCATGATTCAAGGTCAGTGGGCTGCCGGTTCTATTGATCCTGCGGTGGCTGAAAAAACCAAGATGCTTGCCTGGCCCAAATTGCCCGGTGAAAAGCCCGCTATGGCTGGTTCGGTAGCGGCAGCTATTCAGGTTGGCTATGGGCTTACCCAGGCGGGTGCCAAGGATCCGGCGGTACGGGATGCAGCACTTAAATTCCTTAAGTACTTCTATAGTTATGAAGAAACTACCCAGCGCTTACGGGATGGGGCCATCGTGGCGCCGATCCTTAAGAACTACAAAGTGCCAGACGATCTTCCCAGTATTGTGAAGCAGAAGGTGGTGCTTGCCCAGAGTGCAAAGAACACCGATGTTATCGATGCCTACTTAAGTGGTGCTCCCAATGATGCTCTGAATGCGGGGATGCAGAAGATTGTCGCAGGAACCGCTACCCCTGAAGAGGTGGCCGCGGAAGTAGAAAAATTGCTTCGGGGTAAATAAAAACTAGGGTGAATCTAAAAGTATAGTGTTGGGCCCCGGTAGGGAAGAATCCTGCCGGGGCCTTGGATAAAGGAGTGCGGAATGAGAGGTCGAAACGGAAGAAATCTTCCGGCATACTTAGGAATGGTGGGACCTGCGACGGTGTTATTTCTTTTTATCGTTGCCTATCCTATTGTCTATTCCTTTTGGTTAAGTTTTACCGATTTTAATCCTAACAAGGGAGGAGCCTGGAATTTTGTGGGCTTTGCTCAATACACGAAGATGATTCAGGACCCCAACTTTTGGCACTCCCTTAAGAATAATCTCATTGTAGTTTTTGTTTCGGTGTTTGGGCAGATCCCTATTGGGTTTGCATTGGCCTATATTCTGTACCGAAACATGGTTCGATGGAGTAAATTTTTTCAGTCCATGGTGTTTTTGCCTAACTTTTTATCCACCATCGTAATTGGTATTTTGTGGAAGCGGCTTTTTCAGGCCGATGGTCCCGTGTCTCGCCTGATTCAACTAGTAACGGGAAATCCTCAGGCTCAATTTGACCTCATGCTTAAGGCCGAGACGATCATGTATCCCATCGGTTTCGCCCTTATCTGGATGTATACGGGGCTGTATATGGTGATTTTCCTTGCAAACCTCCAAAAGATTGACAGTGCCATGATCGAGGCTGCCCAGATCGATGGGGCCAATGAGTTCCAGATTTTTACCCGAGTCATCGTTCCCGTCCTTTCAGGAACTATTTTGGTGTCGAGTATTCTGGCTATCGCAGGGTCTCTGCGGGGCTTTGATCTTATATTTTCCATAACCACCCAGGGGCTCCAGCGGAATAATGCGATGGTTCTTGCTATCTATATGTACCAGACCGCCTTCCAGGATTACAACAATCCTGAACGGTTTGCCTATGGGGCGGCTATTTCCAATGCCATTATCGTGATTAGCGTGCTCCTTATTCTTTTAAGTAATTACATCGGCAAAAAACTCAATGCCGGAGAGGAGTACTAATATGTGGCAACAGCATGACTCCTCGTCTCGAATAAAACATTACTTTGGGAAAGTTATCTCCTATGTGGTATTCATTGGGTGGACCTTGATTACGGTTATTCCTCTGGTGTGGATGGGCTATTCATCGTTTAAGTCGAACGAAGAACTCGTCCGAGATATCTATGCACTTCCCCATGACCTCTTTTTTAATAAGGATGATGTCTATCAGGTGATACCGAAGGCTCTTAATGTGCTGATCCCTGAGGAAATCCAAAACGATCCCCGGGAACGGCTTATCATAGAATCCACCGAAATTGCTCCTACGCGGCGACTCCATGTGTTCTTCCTTTTAAAGGAAGAACTTCCAGAAGAGATTGCCCGCCTCCAGCCGGGGGATACCCTGCGGGTGTCTCAACTTCCTCAAAAAATGCAATGGGAAATTCACTGGAAAACCGTATTCTTTAACTATATTTCTGCCCTGGAACGGGGCAATCTGGTGGGCAAATTCTTTAACAGTGTGCTGTACGCAGTGGTTTCCACCTTTTTTATTGCCCTTTTTGGGGTGATGGCCGGTTTTGGGCTCAGTAAGATGGATTTTAAAAAAATCTCTCTTATTATTGGGGGACTTATTGGTTTTGGGTATCTTATCAGTAATAACTCGGTGATTGTCCCCCTCTTTTTGATGCTTTCAAGCCTGAAACTGACCGATACCCATCTGGGGATAATTCTCGTGTATATCGCCTTTGGACTTCCCCTTTCGGTTATGCTGGCAACCCAGTTTATTCGGGATTTGCCAGATAGTCTTATTGAGTCGGCCTTTATCGATGGGGCGGGTTACTTCCGAATGTTTTTCAGTATCATTGTGCCTATGACGGTGCCCGTTATAACGACGATTTCCATTATATCGGGCCTGGGAATCTGGAACGAGTTCCTGTTAGTGTTGGTTATGGCAAGTTCGGAGCTTACTAAGTCCTTGCCTGTGGGAGTGTATTCTTTCTCTAGCCTTACGAGTACCCAATTGGGCTGGCAGCTTGCCGCCCTGGTGATAGCGGTGTTACCGGTTATGATTATCTATTTTATCTTTAACAACAAACTGACCCAGGGTGTGGTTGCCGGGGCAGTGAAGGGGTAAGGCATGAAATTTGGTCATTTTGATGATGCAACGCGGGAGTATGTAATTGAGACACCCAGAACCCCCCATCCGTGGATTAACTATTTGGGGGCAGAGAGTTTCTTCTCTCTTATTTCTAACACCGCCGGGGGCTATAGTTTTTATAAGGATGCCCGGCTTCGCCGGCTTACCCGGTATCGGTATAACGATGTACCCCTAGATGGTAATGGACGGTACCTGTATATCCAGGAACGGGAGCTCGCGAGTGGCAATAAGCGGGGAAAGCCCAAAGGCAC
The DNA here is from genome assembly GCF_004343725.1 of Treponema sp. J25. Classification (NCBI taxonomy): domain Bacteria; kingdom Pseudomonadati; phylum Spirochaetota; class Spirochaetia; order Treponematales; family Treponemataceae; genus Treponema; species Treponema sp. J25. Next base: position 7,604 of record NZ_PTQW01000020.1, on the reverse strand, counting down.
GGTCTGGAATCCCGGCTGGAAACCTACTAAGACGGAACTGGATTTTTATGAATGCCGCCATGGCCTTGGCCGGACCACCATCGTGGGTGAAAAAAATGGTCTCCGAGCTACGGTTCGGTACATTGTTCCCCTGGGGATGAACGCAGAAGTTCAGGAGTTGGTCCTGGAAAACACGAGTCGTCAGGAGAAGGCGGTTTGCATTCATTCCTTCGTGGAGTTTTGTCTGTGGAATGCGTTGGACGATTTTACGAATTTTCAGCGGAACCTTTCTACCGGCCAGGTAGAGGTGGAGGGCTCCGCCATCTATCATGTCACTGAGTACCGGGAACGGCGGAACCACTACGCCTTTTTCTGGACCGATGCGGAGATTGCCGGTTTTGACACGGACCGGGAAACCTTCGTTGGCCGGGATGGGGATTACGCCCATCCTGCGGTAGTAGAAACCGGTGTTAGCTGGCAATCGATGGCGGATGGCTGGTCCCCCGTAGCCTCCCATCGAATCGAATGGGACCTGGCTCCTGGCGAAAAAAAACGGGCCGTCTTTGTGTTGGGCTACATCGAAAATCCCCAGGACGAAAAATGGGAGAAGCCCGGGGTGGTGAATAAAAAGCGGGCTCGGGAGATGGAGCGGTATTTTGCCCGGCCTGAGGCGTTTCAGGAAGCCTGGGATGCCCTTGAGCGGTTCTGGGATGAAAAGCTCTCCCATTTTTCGGTACAGACGGGGGATGAAAAACTGGACCGGATGGCCAATATCTGGAACCAGTATCAGTGTGTGGTAACGTATAACATGGCCCGCAGTGCCTCTTATTTTGAAAGCGGCATTGGTCGAGGAATCGGTTTCCGGGATACCTGCCAGGACATGCTGGGCTTTGTGCACCTTATGCCCGAAAAGGCCCGGGAACGGCTTTTTGATGTGGCTTCTACCCAATTCCCCGATGGGGGGGCCTACCACCAGTTCCAGCCCCTTACCAAGCGGGGAAACAGCGATATCGGCGGCAATTTTAACGATGATCCTCTGTGGCTCATTATGGGAGTCGCGGGCTATATCAAGGAGACCGGCGACTGGGCTTTCCTTAAAGAATCGGTCCCCTTTGATAATAATCCGGCGGATACCGCAAGCCTCTACGAACACCTGAAGCGCTCGTTTCACCACGTCACCAATAACCTGGGGCCCCATGGGCTGCCCCTCATTGGCCGGGCCGACTGGAACGACTGCCTTAATCTGAACTGTTTTTCTATGGATCCCAACGATTCTTTCCAGACCTGTACCAATAAGGATGGAAAGAACGCTGAATCGATTCTGATTGGCCAGATGTTCCTGTATGTAGCCCCCGATTACATTGAAATCTGCCGGCGCATGGGTGATGAGGCAGAGGCCCAGTGGGCTCAAGAGGCTGCCCGTGCGATGGAAGAGGCCCTGCTTCGTTATGGCTGGGATGGTCAGTGGTTCCTACGGGCCTATGATGATGCGGGGAGAAAGGTCGGTTCTGCCGAATGTGAGGATGGTAAAATCTTTATCGAAACCCAGGGATTTGGGGCCATGGCCCTGGTGGGGAAAGAAAGGGGCTATCCAGTTCAGGCCCTGGATTCGGTGGCAAAGCACCTGGACACCCCCCATGGCATTGTTATTCTCGATCCGCCCTATAAGGAATACCATATAGAACTGGGAGAAGTTTCTTCGTATCCGCCGGGGTATAAAGAAAACGGGGGAATCTTCTGTCACAACAATCCCTGGGTGATGATCGGAGAGATTCGAGTGGGGCGTCCTGATCGGGCCTTCACCTACTGGAAAAAGATAGCCCCCGCGTATCGAGAGGACCTTTCGGAACTCCATCGGATGGAGCCCTATGTCTATTCCCAGATGATTGCGGGGAAAGGGAGTAAACGCCACGGGGAAGCAAAAAACTCCTGGCTCACCGGGACGGCGGCCTGGAATTTCGTGGCCCTTTCTCAGTGGATCTGCGGCATCCGCCCTGCTTTTGATGGACTCATTATAGAGCCCCGCCTCCCTTCCCATGTAAAACATGCCACCATACGCCGCTGGTTCCGGGGGGTAGAATACCATATTGAAGTAGAAAACCGGAACAACCAGGGAACGGTTCAACTCCAGGTGGAAGGCGCTTCCTGCACGGGAACCCTTGTTCATGGCGCCCGTCGGGGTGTTCCTGTTATGGTAAAGGTGGTGGTGGGGTAAGTACAAAAAAGAACTGAGTCTCCTCATTTAAGATAAGGCAATCCACCGATGTAAAGGCCCGCCTTCCCCAAAAGGCGGGCCTTTTAGTTTAAGAGGCGGCTAACTACGTTATAAAGCCTCTACAAAACGGCGGGAACTCATACATAGCTTTTCTGCCAAGTTTTTTAATTGTAAAGATATTAAAACGGTTTATTTGAAAATAAGGGGTTGGAGGGTTGTTTTCAGAGGTTTTTCAAAAAATCTTAAAAAAATTCTTTACAAATCTTTAAAAGCAGTGGTAAAATAAAATAAATCGGTTTAGTAAAACGGTATATATAAACCGAAAAAAATTACAAGGAGGATCGTGATGAAACGGCTTGTAGCTTTCATCGGTACCTTACTGGTCCTCGGCGCTGCGTTGTTTGCCGAGGTGACCGTAAAGGATTTAGGAGATGGTACCGTCGAGGTTACCTTCTTCTTTGGGAGCACCACTGCTAAAGAAGTCCTTATAGCAGGGGATTTTACGGATTGGCAGAATGGCTGGCTCCCTATGACAAAGGTTGCGAATGGCTGGGAATTTAAAAAGGTGTTCCCCCGGGACGCTACCATTAAGTACAAGTTTGTGGCTGATGGGCAGTGGATCTTCGATATTAAGGCCCCTGATAAGATTGATGATGGATTTGGGGGTTTTAATGGTCTTGTAGATGTGGCGGAGCTATTGGCGGCGAAAAGCGGTGGAACTGCGGCCAGTAGTGGTGGAGGGGCCGCTTCTGCCAAATTAAAGTTCCAGACCTGGAGTATGATTGGTCTTCAGGGTAAATTTAACACCAAAACCTAGACCTTAGAAAGTGCCGGTATTGGAGCAAAGTCCTATGCCAAATTTTCTGGGGATGCCCTTCCCAATCTCCCTGTGTATGTGGAAGTAGCCCTGTTTGAAAACGATGGCTTTGAAAATCTGTACAAGAAAGATAGCCTTGAATTCTCGAAGGGGCTTACGAATTTCTTGGTTGATACCTTCTTTGATCCTATCCATTATTATAATGTAATGGCCAGAAGACCGCAGGAACCTATCTTGGTCACTTTAAGGCTGGCTTCAGTAGCCCCTATGTCAACTATCTTACCGGTTACAAGTATGCAAAACTTCCCTCTCACACAAACGTAAGCTGGACCACGGTAGATCAAGAATGGGAAGCGGGATATGCCCAGGTGGGTGGCTTTAGCCAGTTTAGCCTTGGTCAGGCCCTCCAGAATATTGGGGATAACATTACTATCAACGCAGTCCTGGGGCCCAACCGCAGTGCCGATCGGGCAGGAAATCAATATGGTTTGTATTCCTATGTGACTGCCCAGATCGGGGACCACTATCTGGATTTCCAGTACAACGGAGCCTACGGGAACACCTACGATACCATTTTTGATTCTATTTATGAAGCAGACTTTATTGGTGGATACAAGGGACTTTTTGGCCCCATTACCGTTAAAGCCAATGCCCTCTTTAATGTCTGGGGATCTGTCAAAATTAATGACCTTTATAAAACTGCCTATTCTCCTTCCAGTTCTGATGTAAGCAGCGCGAAGGAAGGGCTTGGATTCCTTCATAACTTTGCCACGAATCTTCAGGTAAGCTACACCGCCGAATCCTATGGGATTACTCTTGGCTATCGAGCTCGCGGTACCCAGGCAAGCATGATGTATGTGGAAGAAGGGGCCGATGGACATACCAACATCAGTGATCAACTTGGTGCTCTGAATACCCAGCGCGTTTGGGTCGATGGCTATGTGAAGCCAATCGATATCCTTACTCTCAGCCTGAACCCCTATGTCCAGACGGTCTTTATAAAAGATGATTATGCCTCCCTTGCCTCCTGGCAGCGCCCCTACGTGAATAAGGATACGCTGGAATTCTACCTGAAACCTTCGATCGATCTAGATACGGAAACGCTCCTGGCTGGTATTCCTTCGAGTTTATCTCTCTATGCAAAAATGAAATATGTTAACACCGCCGAAGATCAGTATAGCCGGGGTACCAATAAGGGTTCCTTCCTTCTGAGCGAAGGGGGAGCTAAGTTTACTATGAAGGATATTACCGATATCTTTAAAGGGATCGAAGTCTATTATGGCTATGACAACACCAATACTAACCAGCTCTTTAATACCCTTATCGGTGCTGTGACCTTACCCCAGAGCTTTACGGTCCAGGCCGGTGCGGGACTCAGAACCGCACACGAAGGGGTTACCGCCTCTGATGCGCCCTTTGGATTCTTCCTCGGCATAGTAAAGAAAGTAGAAAAGGTCCTTTATAAACCGGTAGCCTATGCCCAGTTTATCTATAATATGGATCCTTACAAAGGTTTCGGTGATGGGCAGGACAACTTTAACCTGGATGGGTACATCCTGGATAACGGGGTAGGGGCCTATGAAAATTATGGCGCCTTCCGCATTGGTTTGCGCTGGGATCTCTAAATCATAAGGGAGGAATAAACGATGAAACGAGGTACTGTTATATTACTGGCTCTGGTTGGGGCCTTTCTGCTCCTGGCCTGCCCTATTGAGCGGAGTCAGAAATATCCTGATTATACTTTACCCATAAAAGTAGATGTAACTACTACGACGAATACTGCTGCTATACAGGTAAGTGCTACCTCCACAAGTAATGCTTATTGTACCTATACTATTACCATTACTGGTTTGGTAGCCGATATTGGGAAGAAACTGGTGGTAGCAGGATCTCAGATTGGATCTACTCCCACCAATATAGGAGATAACTGGAATGTGACTGCGGACACCGTTACTGATACAGGACTTGTGGGAACGGTTGACAGTACGGGAACCTTTGCTATTACCTTTTATGGGAAAGCTCCTTCGTGGGGAAATGCAAATGATGGGGCACAGTTTAAGATTTGTTACTACGATGATGCGAGCTGGAAACTTGTTCTAGGAAACAGTACGGGGGATAACTTCTGTGTAAGTGGGGCCACTCCGACGACGACTTCGGGTGGGACGACGACGACGACGTATCAGGATATTACTCTTACCATAGATCCCAATAAGCTTTAAGCGCAGGAGATAACAGGTGCCGCCCATCGTACAGGAAAGGGGAAATCCCAATGTAGATGGGCGGTCCTTCAGAATTACTAAAGGGGTCGGTCCCTTTACCAGAACCGGCATGGGACAGGGTGAAGCGAGGAAGAGGAACTTCTATCGATTGGGGTATTGTGAAATAAAATAGGCGTGTTTCTTCGCCGTGTGCCATGCACGTTCTGGGGTGCATTGTGCTTCTTGGAAGACAACCAAATACCAGAGCCTTCTTCATGGGGGGAGTCAATCTCAGGGCCGATTGACTCCCTTTTTTATTTGTTCTTTCCTCAGAGCCATATCTGCATATCTTTAGAATTATAGCAAGGGAACCTCAGGGTATCCCCTCTTCTAGCCCCCTTACTCACTGGTAGGTGGCAGGTAATGATACAACCTTGTGTTCAAGCAACATGCATAATTGGCGCCTTCTTCTAATGAGGAGGTTTTTAAATGGATTCTGGTTGGTATTTGGGGAGAGGTATTTCTTCTCCTTCTAAAAAGGAACTCCCGGGATTGATATGTCCGGCCTTTCCTGGGAGAACACCTCAGGGGGGCCGAAAACGCCGTGGTTTATCAGCCATCTCAATATCAACTTTTGTGGCTTTTGTATGCCTCTGGATCTGTTGTTTTGTACTCCTTAGTTGCGATATTGGGCAAAACTTCCAGACCAAACAGCCCCAGGAACAGCTTACTCTGGTAACCTGGAACCTCCAGGCCCTTTTTGATGGAAGTGAAACAGGCACCGAGTATGCTGACTATCGCCACAGCAAAGGATGGACACCAGAAAAATACCTTGAGCGGATTAGCCAGATTCAGGAAGCCCTCGCTGGCTGGCTTCCCCAGGGACCGGACATCCTTGCCCTGGAAGAAATAGAAAACAAGGAAATTCTTGAAGCCCTCAATGGCTGTTTTAAAGAAAAAGCCTATCCCTACGCTGTTTTTTCTAAAAATGCCGATGCCGCCCTGGGTATTGGGGTCCTGAGCCGTTATAGAATTATTGACCAGCGGTCCCATTTTGGGTATCGACAGGGGGGCGAAGGTCAGCGTCCTATCCTGGAGCTTATGCTGGATACGGGTAAAGAACCCCTGGTGGTGTTCGTTTGCCACTGGAAAAGCAAGAAGGGTAAGGATGATACGGAACGTTTTCGTCGGGATAGTGCGGCCATCATTCAACGACGGATCCGGGAACTTCTGGGGACCATCGACAACCACGGACTTATTCAATCCCCTGCGGCAGGGACCGTCAAAAATAAAGAGGATACAGGGCTGAAACAGGGATATCCTCAGGAGAACCAAAACAGGGAAAGTGAAGCTATCGCCGGTCGCCGGGACGATCCCTCCCTGGGGGCTATCCTTGTGGTAGGAGATCTCAACGAAAATTACGATGAGTTTGAGCGCCAGGGAAAAACCCGGATAACCGCCTTGCTTCCTACGACAGAAGAAGCCGGTCGCCTGGTTCAGCTTCAGCAGAGGAAAAAGGAAAGGCGGAGTTCTTTCAACCTCAGAGGAGGAGATTATCCTCTAGAGGGCCCCTCTTTAAAAGGCCCAGGAGAAGCGCCTCCTTTCTTCTGGCCAGAGGACGTACTCCTTTTACGGGATTCTTTCCAGATATCCCAGGATGAAACCCTAAGGGGCCTCACTTTTTATAGTCCCTGGCAAGAAAGTCCTTTTGCCGGTTCCTATTGGTATAAGGAAGCGTGGGAAACCATCGATCATGTGCTCCTTCACAGTTCCCTGGGAGATGGAAAAGGCTGGGAATTCGCCTCCTTTGGAGTAGCCCAACAGGCCCCCTTTGTAAACGAAGAGGGATATCCCGTAGTCTATAATCCCCGAACCGGCACAGGCGTAAGCGATCATCTCCCCCTCCTCGTGGTGTTAAAGTATGTGGAGTAAGTACTGCTGCAGTAAAAGATTAAGGAAGATCGTTGGAGGGGGAGCACCGCACCGCCCCCTCTCGGCTCAGCCCGCACCAGACTGTCGCTTCGGCCACCGCGGCTCCCCCCTCGCGCCTGCTTCCTTCGCCGCTTCCACAGCCCCTCCCCGGCCGGGCTTCCAGCCCGGCTCACTACCCACCCCCACGGCTCAGGCGATCAGGCGCTCCCCCCACTCCGGGTTCGCCCCCGGCGGGGCCCTTCTCAGGGCCCCGCGCCAGGAGCTTTTTTGCAGATGGGAGCCGTTCCTCTAAGCCCCGCCGGGAGGTTTTGGGGCCGCTCCCTCCAGGCCACAGCGGGCGTCTTTTGGCTCCTTTCCGGGTTACCCCGCAATAGCGCCAGTTTTTTGGGGGCCCAGTTCTCCACCCCAGAAGGTTTTTGGGCCCCTCTCCAGGCCCCCACCACACCCGATTTCCCCTCCCAGC
>NZ_PTQW01000019.1:1686-60128 GCF_004343725.1 Treponema sp. J25 | reverse complement strand
GACATTACCGAACGAATCCTCCATGAAAAAGAATTATGGAAATCTAACCTGGAATTAAGTGAATTGAACAACAAACTCCAACAAACTCAATCACTCCTGGTAGAACAGGAAAAGCTTGCTTCCCTTGGACAACTTGCCGCAGGGATAGCCCATGAGATTAACAATCCCCTTGGATTTATAAAAAGCAATCACCAAACAATAAAAAAGTACCTTAAAAAAATTGAGGAATGTATAGCTATCAAAGAAATTACTTTGCAGGATGAACACTGTATCCATATAAAGGACCTCTTGAATCGTATTCAAGAAATCATACATGAATCGGATGAAGGCTTTTCTCGAATTATGAATATTGTTTCAGACTTAAAATTATTTTCTCGGGTAGATCAAAGTGAAGATTTTCTTGAATATGATATTCATGCAGGTATCAATAGTACCCTTGTGGTAGCCTGGAACTCTATAAAATATATCGCCGATGTGCACAAAGATTTCGGGGATATTCCTCTCATCCGAGCCCACGGTAGTGAACTAAATCAGGTATGGCTCAATATTATCATGAATGCCGTAGAAGCTATTGAATCCCAGCATCGAAGTGAAAAGGGAAATATTTGGATAAAAACGTGGGCAGATAATACCTTTGTGTATATTCAATTTCAAGACGATGGTCCCGGTATCCCACAGGCTATTCAAAAACGCATCTTTGATCCCTTCTTTACTACCAAACCACCCGGAAAAGGGACCGGTCTAGGATTGAGTATCACCTACAATATTATCACCAATATTCATAAAGGGAAAATTGCAGTTCATTCCAAGGAAGGTGAAGGGACCTGTTTTACTATCGCCCTGCCCATTTCTGTATCTCAATAAGACCAGTCCACCTATCAGATTAAACTGTCGGAACGCTTCTTCTTATCCAGATCCTTCGTCAATAAAAAAGTTTCCAACCTTATCTACAAGCTCCCTATCCTATTGAGCAATATTCAGGTAATACGGTATCCCATAACCACGAAGGAGCCGCCTATCCCCCTAGTCCAACATACGAAGAATAGGGTATAGTGAGGTCCCACTAAAATAGAGAAGGAAAAGGAGTGCCCATGACCGCCGTAATACCTCCCGAATGGGGTAAATCCCTACCTCCAGATACCACTGAGGTGGGTATGGAGGAAAACCTTACCAACCGTATAGTCGAGGTACAGGAGACCATACAACGATGTATCCTTTCTGCCTCGGGATGGCGGGGTGTGTTTGCCCTTGATGGGAACGAAGAATCCCGGGTACCCCATATTTCACGGGCATATCAGATTATCAGTTACCTGGCAGGAGACCTTTTTGCAGAGCACCTCCAGAAAGAACAGCCAGAAACACCCGTAACCGTTGTGGTAGGAGTGGACACCCGTCCCACGGGCCCTGCTATTGCCTCTTGTATTATCCGGGCCCTTTTACAGAGGGGCTGTCGTGTTCGATACACCCACATCATCGCGGCCCCTGAAATCATGGCATACAGCCGCATCGCGGGAGAAAAAAAAGAAGTCTCCGGTTTTATATATGTTTCCGCCAGTCACAATCCGATCGGCCACAACGGTATCAAATTTGGCAGAACCGACGGCGGGGTTCTTTCCGCCACAGAGATGGCGCCCCTTATCGCCGAGTTCCGGGGACGGCTTGAGGCCCCCGAATATATCGAAAAAGCCATACAAGGGCTTGCGGACCCCTCACTCCACGGGCGATTTCTGGCGGTTCTTTCAGAAAGCACGAAATACAAAGAAGAAGCCCTCGCGGCCTACGAAGTGTTTACCCGCCATGTCATCAGCGGGACCGAAGATAGTCACCAACAGCAGAAACTCTTTGCCATTCTCCGGGAGACCCTTACCACCACACCGGTAGGGATTCTCATCGATTTTAATGGATCTGCCCGGACCTGCAGTATCGATCGGGCCTTTTTAGAAAATTTAGGGTGCCGGGTAACCGTGATGAATGAAAAACCCGGCGCTATTGCCCATCGAATTGTGCCCGAAGGAGAATCCCTGGAGCCCTGTCGCATCAAACTGGAAGAATTACACGCAGAAGATCCGGCGTATATAATAGGCTATGTTCCGGACTGCGATGGGGATCGGGGAAACCTGGTCATCTGGGATGACCAGATGCAGCAGGCCCGCAGTCTGGAAGCCCAGGAGGTGTTCTCCCTCTGTTGTCTTGCGGAACTTTCGTACCTCGTATGGTCCGGAGAACTCCAGTACGATAATAAAGGGAACGCCCAGAAAAAGGTTGCAGTAGCCATCAATGATCCTACATCCATGCGGATAGACCGGATTGCCCGGGTGTTTGATGTCTCCGTGTTTCGAGCAGAAGTGGGGGAAGCAAATGTGGTAAGCCTTGCTCGACAATTACGAGAAAAGGGGTATGTGGTTCGCTTCTTAGGTGAAGGAGCGGCGGGGGGCAACATCACCTATCCCGCCGCAGTCCGGGATCCCATTAATACGTTAGCGGCCATTTTAAAGTTGCTCCTTATCCGAAAAACCGAGGGGCGCTCGGGACTGTTTGACATTTGGAAAGAATTATCGGAACAACAGGATAATACCGCAGAAACGTATAGTCTTTCCCATATTCTGGCAACCATTCCCTCTTTTGTTACCACCAGTGCGTATAACCCGGAAGCGATACTCCGCATAAAAACCCAGGACCATAGCCGTCTAAAGGCGACATATCAGAAAATTTTTAACAAAGAGTGGGAAGAACGCCGGTCAGAACTTGCTCAACGGTATGGAATTGTAAGCTGGGAAGCAATTGCGTATAATGGAACTGAAGAACGAAGAAACCTTTCTCGCTTTGAAGAAGCGGGCCGAGGGGGACTCAAAATTCTCTTCAAGAACCAGGAAGGTAAGGAAATAGCCTTTATCTGGATGCGGGGTTCCGGCACAGAACCAGTGTTCCGCATCATGGCGGATACGGAAGGGAAGGACCCCCGGATGGAACGGGATCTCCTGTTCTGGCAGCGGAAAATGGTAGAGGAAGCGGATGTACTGGCCGGGAGCACCTGAAAAGGAGGAGGATCCTGAGGGGAGAACCAGTCAGTTTATAGAGGGGCTTTCTTATCGATCCAAAGGGAAACAACGATGGTCTTCTTTTACCTGTATGAAGAACAGCGGTAAAGTTCTGGCCCTTCGATACTATAAAGAGGATACTTCGATACTATAAAGAGGATATGAGTAAAGAGAAACCTGATTTTTCTCGGAGAGAGGCATAACAATGGGTATACGGGGAGAGATTTTTTCTACGAAGGTGCATCTAGAAAATCGTACCTATTTTTTTAATGTAAAAGAAAATCGATTAGGGGATCTTTATCTTAACATTGTAGAGAGTAAAAATAAAGACACCGGTGGATTCGAACGTCAATCGATAGTCCTCTTTGCCGAGGATCTTAAAGAATTCCTAAAAGGGTTCGACGAATCCCTGCGGGTGTTGGAAAAGGCCTATAAAGAACAGCAACGGCAGGGGCGAGAAAAATCCTCGGAGAAGGCGGCCAAAGGAGAAAAGCCCCGGGCGAATGCCGGCGAAGGGGAACAGAGCGGAAACACCAAAAAAGCACACCTTCGTATTAAAAAAGAAAGGGCAAAGACAAAGAGCAGCGAATCTTCCAAAAACGCAGGGAACCCTAGTTCTGAACTGCCGAAGACTCGTAAAAGGGCAGTTCAGGTTCGGCCGGTCCCTCCGAAGGAATAACATTCTTTCGAGGCCCAGTGGCCTTGTGGGAACCCTCCACCAGCTTTTCCCGCATAAAACTCATCCGTTGAATAGGAGAAGGTCCGTACTGCCGAATCCGTTCAAGGTGTAACGCCGTAGGATATCCCTTATGCTGCTCATAGCCGTACTCAGGATACAGCCAGCCATAGCGCATCATCATGCGATCCCGGGCGGTTTTTGCAAGGATTGAAGCGGCCATCACCGCGGGAACCCGGCTATCCGCTTTCACGACCGCTCGGCAGGGAACCGGTAATGAAGGGCAAAAGGTTCCATCTATTACTACCAGATCCAGATCAAAGGGAACGGTGATGCCCTGAAAGGCCCGTTCCATAGCAAGCAGACTCGCCTGCAAAATATTAATCCTATCTATCTCGGCAGGAGAGGCCCATCCAATTGACCAGGCCAGGGCCTGTTCACAAATCAGGGCCCGGGCATACTCCCGCTGTTTTTCGCTCATCTTCTTTGAATCATTAAGAACTTCCACGGGAAAATCCTCAGGGAGCACCACCGCCGCGGCGCACACCGGCCCTGCCAGGGGTCCCCTCCCAGCCTCATCGATTCCACACAGACGAGGTGAAATCATCACTCTTCCCTCTTCTTTCATGTGTATCCCCCGAAAGGATTCCTCTTACTATTTATTTCTTGCGTAACAGAATTCGAAATCCTCGCATTAATTCTTCCTTTGCTGCCGCAGATAGAGAAGAGGGCTCTGAAATAGGTTTTTCGCTTATCCCCGGACTATTTTCACCTTCTGGTTTTCCCTCGGGGAAATCTAGAAAAGCAACCACAAAATAAAGCGTTCCAGGTTCTCCACGAGTAAACTCAAAACGGGATGCGGCCTCATATTCCAAATTTGAAGAAAGAAACTCACCGGAGTCATTAAAAAGGGCCATCATACAAGGGAAGAGACTCATTCCCTTGGGGGGCTCTACAGAAAGTAGATAGCTCCCCCCTTCAGGACAATCCCAGCGAAAAAGCCGGGGGTTAAGAGGATCAGGATCATCGCGGGCAGGAAACAAATAGGTCCTGCCCAGGGGAACTTGAGGCCGAGAAAGCAGGGCTGCCACCTTTTGTTCAATCTTACGTCGGGCCTCTGGGGCGGGGCCCAGAATTTCCGTAAAGGCGGCCTCCGTTTTCGCCTCTTCTTCACCGGGAGATTCTTCCTGCAATGCATAATATCCCAGACTGTGGTCACCATGAATAAGGAGAAGCTCATTCTGGGCTTCAGTAAAGGACTCAAAGCCTGCCACATAGTAGGAAAGGGAGATTTCCCGTACCAGGCGGCCACTGATACGATCAAGGATTACACAGGAAGGACGGGCGGTCCAGAGAAGAACCGTATCAGCAAACACCAGGGGGCCCGCCGTAATACGGTAGGGCGATTCCCACTGAAAGCGGGGTGTCGCTTCATATACAAGATTTTCCATCAAGGGAAGCTTTTCAGCCGGGTCCGCCGCCGGGGAGCTTGAAGAGGGAACAGGGTCCTGAGGCCCTGTCGGGCCAGGGGAGTCTTCAACGGGGGCATCCACAAGGGGATAGGCCTCCAGGATTCTCTGGTCCCGCACCTCATACCGCTCACCATAGCCATAGGCAATGTGGGGCCCCCTGTTTTCTAGATCGCGGGGTGAAGGGGGAAATTCCAGAGAGCGCACCACCGGGACACGGTTTTCCAGGCGTGTCCCGTAGGAAAAGCATCGTGGCTCTGGTCGATTACCAAAAAAATCCCGGAGGGTTTTTTGCGGAGGAGGAGTTTGCAGCACCGCACCATTGCTTTCACCTTTCTTGCAGCTTCCAAAAGAAAGAATCATAAGCACCAGGAAGATAACACCCGCACCTTTCCACACTCTCCGGCACCCCACAAAACCACTAAAAAAAGGCAAAGGCTTCTGCAAAAGGTTTTTCATCTCTGTTCCCTCCTGGCAAGACTAAAACTCTCTGCCAGTCGAAACCCAGAAAGGGAAAGAGCCCCCACTGCTTCAGTCCAGGGGAAAGAGGTTTCTTTTCCCCTTCCTACCACAAGCAAGTTCTCTGGAATTCCATACCGATCACATACCTCTCGTATAAGAGAAGATCCATAACTTTCATAGGGGAAAACCATCGGGCCTTTCCCTTTACCGGATTGCTGATACAGGAGGGCAAGTAATTCTGCCCGCAGGGGCTTTCCTGCCAAAAGATCCCCCATAAAAAGCACCATCGTTGCTGAAGAATTTACAAGCCCCGCTGGCGGAGATTCTGCCGCTAACAACCGTTGCATAGATTGATAGAGGAGCTTCCCTTCTTCTGTTCGTCCCTTCCCAACCATAAAGTACTCTAGTATCTTTTGCTGAGAAAGCAAAGGGACAACCACTTCCAAACGCTGTATATCATCCTGGGCCCGCACAAGGGCAAGGGCATAGCGTTCCAGGGTTTCAATATCTTCCCGAGTAAAAGTATACGACACATTCTTTTCTACCGGAATCTTTTTTTGTTCCTCCTGCGTACCTTTTGGGGTATAGTACCCCACCTGAAACAACCAGGAACGGAGTTCTGAAACGCCGACGGGGTCCCCCAGTTTTTCGAGGATCCATGCCGGCATGGGACGAAAGAGAAAAAGCCAGAGACTGGAGGAAACCTCAAGAAAGGCCCACCGATAGGAGGGATACTCTTGAAGCACCATATCCACATCTTCGAGAGAAAGGGAACGCAGTTGGGCCAGGGCATATCTGATATCTTCCCAAAAGCGATCATCAGGGCCCCGGAACCCTTCATATTCGTCGATCAGCCAGACGAGCCCAGCGGCGGCAGAGAGAATATGCCGAAAGGTCTGGGCCTTCTCGTATGTCCGCTGGAATTCTTTATAGGCTTTTTTAAAAGAATCTATTTCTGGTCCCGTCACGTTGCCCCAGGAATAGGCAAAGGAAACAAGAAAACGGGGGCTTGTTCCAGAGAGAGAAAGAATCCATTCCTGGTACTGAGGGGTTTTTAATTTTTGGGCCTCCTCTCGCAGCCGTTTAAATGCGAAAGGAGGTGTTTCAGGATGGCTTAAAAGGCGAGTTTCCAGGGCCTCCGCAAGAGGAAGGAGCACACTTTTAGAGGCCTTGGCAATCCGAGGTTTGAGGTATCGAGAGAAAGCGGTCCCTTCCCGGATAAGACTTTCTTCCAGATCCCTGGCCGTAACGGTGGTCCTGGTATCCCCCGGCGGGTAAGAACTTTTTACCCAGTCTCGAGCGGTATCTAGCCGAAGGGTCCTGAGTCGATAGAGTTCCTGAAGCATCCCCTCCTCCGAAAGAGGGGAATCCCCCGTCCCCAGCCCCAGAGGATAGACCGCATTGACATATCGGATTCTCTTAAGGAAGGCCCCATCATCCTTTAGATCCTTCCTTGACTCAGGAGGAGAGAAACTTTTATCACTACCCTCCTCCCCCACAAGCCTCTCATGGAGGAAAGCCGCAAGTACGGCCCCTTTCTGCCGATGTAGTTCGTAGGATGTAAAAAACTCCTCCGTCGTTCTACGAAGCTGTTCCCGCGTTTTATCCAGATTCTGGATAAAGAGCTGGACCTTCGGACGATCGGCCTTCTGAAAGACTGACAAAAAACGAGAAGCAGGGGCCTCCGCTCCCCAGAGGGAAAGGGTGCTTATCAAAAAAACGAGCCCCCCTCCGATACCTCTTTTCCTCTGTACTTTTTTCCATATCCACATAGGCTCATTCTCCCTACCCACCCGGTTCTTTCGGCCAAGGCAGTCGAATACCCCTGAAATCAGGGGAGAATCGCTGCATATGTTATCGGGTAGGAATTCTATCTAACACCGGCCGGAGTTCGGGGTCATCCTTATAGTAATATTCTTCCAATTCTTCTTTGGTAAGCCCCACGAGTTCGTGACTGAGATAGTGGATCCAGCGATCCGTCCCATTCACCGAAAGTTCATGCTTGCGGCACCAATAATCAGGCTGGATGGGTAGTTGTTCCACCTTATCCACAAAATACTTATAATCGTGGACCGCTACCTTAAGATCCTTCCGGGGAATTCCTTTTTCTAAAATAATTTCGGCGAGGCGATTAATCGTTCTTCCCGTATCAAAAATGTCATCTACGAGAAGTACCCGGTCGCCGGTACGCAGATGGGCGGGGTCATAGGTCCAGCCATCAACCATTACCCGCTCCTGTTTCCGAATATCCGTGTATGATCGGGCTACCACGGCGGCATAATACACGGGTCGATCATGGGCTCGTACGATTTTAAAATACTCGCTGATCACGTTTCCCAGGTAAGCCCCACCTCGCAGGGAAACGTAAATCACATCAGGTACAAAACCATCCTGATGAATCCGGTAGGCCAGCTTTAAGGCGTTGTTTCGAACCACATCGTAGGGTAAAAATTCCTTTTCCATGGAAGGATAATACCCAAAAACAGGGGTTTAATAAAGGGCTCCCTTCTGGCCGGAAATAAGCCCCTAAAAGGGCGCCCTTTATTTTAATCACCTGCTATAAGCACAGACCAACTTTTTACCGCTTATATCGCATGGTCTCAAGGCGAGTATCGCCCCGGATTACTTCAAAGTAGAGATCCTTCTTTGTCCTATCGTTTAAGATACGATAAAAATCAAACAGGGTTTTTACGGATTCCCCGTTTACTCCAACCACCCGATCACCCCGTTGGACCCCCATGATAGCCGCGGGGCTCTTAGCAATGACATCAGCCACATACAGGCCTTCCGCCTTAGAATCCAGTTTTAGAGTACTCCTAATATCCTCCGTTAGGGGAGTCACGATAAGACCAGGCCAGTATTTAGAGTTGTCATTAATCTTATCTTCTTTCCGTTCTTCGATACGAACTTCCACCGTCCGTTCTTGTCCTCCTCTCACAATGGTGAAGGTAGCCTTTTCCCCAGCTTTAAGATCTCCCACAAGGAGTACCAGTTGATCCCGATTTCGAACCTCTCGCCCATTCAATCTGGTAATAAAGTCGCCGGGCAAAATACCAGCCTTATCAGCAGGAGAACCCATGAAAATTTGAGAGGCCAGAGCGCCCTTTCGATCGCCCAACTTTAAATCATTACTCATATCTTTATCCACATCGATAAGGGAAACCCCCAGCCACCCATATTTCACCTGACCGGTGGAAATAAAATCATCGATCGCCCGTTTTGCGTTATTAATCGGTATGGCGAATCCGAGACCTACCGACCCACCCGAAGGAGAGGCAATCCAGGTGTTTATTCCCACCACTTCTCCCCGGATATTGACAAGGGCGCCACCGGAATTTCCCTGATTTATAGCCGCATCGGTCTGAAGAAAATCATTAATGTTGCCCGCGGGGCCTCCGGTACGCCCCACAGCACTGATAATCCCCATGGTTACCGATGACATAAGACCCAGGGGGCTTCCCACCGCTATAGCCCAATCCCCTACCTTTACTTTATCAGAATCTCCAAGAACCGCCACTGGATATTCTGTAGTCGATTCAAAGGAAATCATCGCCAGGTCTTTCCGTTCATCCTTCCCTACCAGTTTAGCCTTATATTCTTTCCCATCATAAAGAGTAACACTTATCTCTGTAGCCTGACCTGCCACATGGTTATTGGTAAGCACAAAATAGTTCTTTCCATCCCGCCGGACAATAATCCCTGAGCCTACCCCACGGGACCGGAATTCCCTTTCTCGTGGCGAAGAATTCTCATCATCAGGGGTGCCAAAGAAGAATTCCCAGGGAATTCCCTGGAACTGGGGAATTTGCTGTCTTTGAATTTCCACCGTATTTACCTGTACAATAACCGGGAGCACACTGTCTGCCACAGAACGAAAGGCGTTTTGCAAGCTTTCAGCTACAGAAAGAGCATCCTGCGGAACCGTGCGAGGGGCTGTTTCGGCATACACCACTGGAGTTTCTGGGGATCGTCCTTTAAGGATAGTAACTGCCGCCAAAATAAAACCAAAAATGACTCCTACGAGTACCAGGTTAAAGACAAAGAACTTCTTACTGGCAAGTTTATCATACAGGGACATAGAAAACCTCCATATGCAAAATATAATATTTCTCAGACCAAATGGTTACAGCCTAGTACCCTCGGTAACTGTACAAATACTGATGTCGATGCTGAACCCTCATTCGGGCAAGGTAAGGATTTCCGTATGGTCCTGAAATATGGCGATCGTATGCTCCCAGTGGGCAGAGAGTTTTCCATCCGCGGTAACCACCGTCCAGCCATCATCTAGAAGAGTTACATCCCCGGTTCCCAGGTTAATCATCGGCTCGATTGCGAGTACCATTCCTTCTATAAGGCGAGGGTTTGGCCCGTGGGGGACATTAGGAACCTGGGGGTCTTCATGGGGAGAAAAACCAACCCCATGACCACAGTACTGATGCACCACCCCATACCCATAACTTTGGGCATATTGATACACGGACCGGGCTATCTGAAGCAGCCGATTCCCATACCGGGCCTGCTCTATTCCCTTGTATAAGCACTCCTGGGTGATTTTGTTAAGTCTCTGGGCTTCTGGACTTACGACTCCAACTTCTACGGTCACAGCCTGGTCACTGAAATACCCCTCAAGGTTGATACCACAATCGAGGGAAACCAGATCTCCTTTCTGAATCTTTCGTTTCCCCGGAATACCATGAATGACCTCGTTATTAATGGAAACACAGAGGGCTGCGGGGTAAGGGTTCGCATCATCCCCATACCCCAAAAAGGCGGGCTTTCCCCCCGCCTGTTTAATATACCGCTGTACCCACTGATCCAGATCCCGAGTCTCTACCCCTTCCTGAACCAGAGGAACAAGTTCTTGAAACATACGAGCCAGCAGTTTACAGGATTTTCTAATTCCCTCTATCTGGGTATGATTTTTTAAACGAATCATGTTGAGTTCTTTATACCTCTTTCTCTAAAATGATGATAGGATCCTTCCTATTCCGCATTGTTACTTTTCAGTAAGACCCAATTTGCGCCGTAACTGGACGGTCTGAGGCAAAGCGGGGTCCCGCTGAAGAGCTTCGAGAAAAACCCGCCGTGCATCCTGCAGATATCCTAAGGCAAGCAGATGTTCTGCCATGGTCTTAAGCCATCGCGCTTCCTCATGGGCCGAATACCCCAGATCAAGGAGAAGTTCAAGGCAGGCCACCAATTCCTGGGATGACAAAAACCGGGGAAGCTTTATTCGTACTAGATCCCGGAGAAAGGTGTCTACTTCCACCATGAAATGACGGAAATAGGGCTTTCGCCGTTCTTCTCTAATTACCGGCACAAGGAGCATAAAGGCCTCATAATAGGCTCCCCCCTTAGCAAGCTCCTCTGCCAGAATAAATACGCAATCCATCCAATCTTCCCGATCCAGGTATCGATCCAGGGGGAAATCAAGCCCCCCCTGGGCACGCCAGACCGCTATGGCCTCTTCTTCTTCCAGATGGAGGAGGTCAAAAAATATCAGTTTTGCCTGGCTTTCGGGGTCATCCGCCCGTTCTTTAAGAAAGGTCCGATAATCAAACTCATATTTTTTGGTAAACCGTTCATAGGCTCGATTATATTCTTCCCTCCGTTGGGGATGGGAAAGGGTCTCGTACGCGGAAAGAAGCTTCCGCATTTCCGCCTGACTTGCTTCGCCGGCAATATCAGGGTGTACCTTCTTCGCCTTTTCCCGGAAGGCCCGCTTAATCGCCTCCTCGCTGGCGTCGACACTAACCCCCAGGATTTCGTAATAGTTTTCCACGGCTCTCTAATCTACCCGGTTACTTACTTCCTCGCTTAGAGAAAGACCTTTTCTCTTCGTGTTACTGGGATGTTCATGATTCCTCAAGGTGAGGTTAAGAACCTATCCGCTTTCCCAGGGCTTCGGCGTGATCCTCGCCCAGGATAATTTCCGACCAATTAATGAACATCCCTTCCCGTTCCATGGTAGCCATGAGGTTACGCAGTCCCTTAACGGTTCCAAAGGGTGAGGTTTTGACAAAAAAGGCCGCCGCCTTTTTCCCTACGAGGGAACTGGCGGTTTTCAGTAATTTTGCAAGGGCCTCCGGCATCTTTCCCCCAAAAAAGGAAGTGCTTCGGGCGACCACCACCACGTATTCATAGCCCGGAAGGCGAAGTCCATCATCAACCCAGGCATCAAACACATCAACCAGATGCCCCGCTGCGATCATTCCTTTTACCAGGCGATCCCCCGCTGGCAATGCCTCTCCTCGGCGAGAGGCTACTTTTATACAGGCAATTCTCATAGACACTCCTCTTCTTTTCAGAAACTAGGCTTTCTCACCAGAACACCCTCAACTTTTGTATGTTTTTATCGTTCTTATTGATAACCCCACGGGACTCTCTTTATCAAATAGTCCCTTCATGTTTCCTCTCAAAAAACTACAGTTGTTTATACAGTTGATCAATACTAGGCTCTTTTACCACCAATACTGAACACTTGGCGGATACCATGATTTCCCGATGGGCATGGGAGATGATATCCCGGGAATTCCGGTCCTTTTCCCAGCCTCCTAGCACGATAAGATCCACCTTCTTTTCCTCCGCCACCGACAGAACTTCCGTATACACCGCCCCTTTTCGCAGTTCCCGTTCTATCTTAACACCCTTAGCCCGGGCAAGTTCTTCCACAAAGGTAAGGTACCGCTGGCCATTGGCTTCCAGGCTTTGCTCATACTCAAGGCTTTCTTCCTGGATAAAGATCCTACTCAGGGTAAGTTGCTTAATAGTGGCCGTATCCACCACATACACCGCCGAAAGACGAGAATGGTAGAGCTTTGCCATGATGATCGCATATTTTGCCGCATGAATCGAGGCATCCGACCCTGAGAGGGCTACCAGAATATGAGAGAAAAGGCCCTGTATCATAACCTACCAGCCTTCCTTTTTAGTAGTTTACTGGAGAAAAAGGCTTCCCGCTCCCGTTCCTCCAGGGCTGCTTCGATGTACTGGCGGGTTTCCCGGGCAGTAGGAATTACCTGCTTTTCCAGGGCATTCACCCGCCGCTGGGTCTTTCGTACTTCCCGGGCAAGACGCCAGGCAATGGTTCGAATTGCAGCCAGCTCCGTAAGAATTTTTAGAAGCTCTGAGAATTCTAACACGGTCTGGTCACATTCTGCAAATGAATTCGCCGGGGCATAGGGAATTTTTACCGTTCCTATCTTGTATTCTATGCTTAGAAGGTGCATTCCCGCGAGAAGACGGGTTTTTTCATGGAGTTCTATCCAGGGAATACTGTTTTTACTGAGCCGATCTGCCCGTTCTCGCCCTACCACCATGAGCATCCGCTGCAAAGCCGGATAGGCCGTTTCGATACGCTTTGCCAATTCCCGTTCAAGAAGCTCTACTTCCTCTACGGTCTGCATAAGCTCCATGATAAGAATTTCCCGTTTCTGCTCCAATAGGTCGTAGCCTTCCTCGGCAATAGCAAGCCGTTCTTTAATTTTAAGCAGGTTACTCCTTGTCGGGGCGATGTTTTCCCGAGCCATCAGAACCTCCCTGCACCATCTTCAGAAAGAGACAGGGGCAACGGTTCGCCCTGGGGCTCCCCCATTGAATCTTCAAAGGCCCCCTTTCTTCCTTTTAGAAGGGATCCATCTCCTCCCTGGCCTTTCTGTGAAAGAAGCGGCGTAAGGTACTTTTCCAGATACTCTTCCTTAATCCGGACCAGCTCTTCCCGGGGCAAGAGGGTAAGCATCTTCCACCCCAGGTCAAGGGTAGTCTCAATACTGCGGTCCTCGTATTCCCCCTGGGAGAGGAAATTCTGTTCAAACTGTTCTCCAAACTGGAGATACTGCTTATCGAGGGCCGAAAGTTCTTCTTCCCCAATAATACTTGCCAGGTTACGAACCGATTTTACCCGGGAATAGGCGGCAAAAAGCTGACTCGCCACATCCTTGTGATCCTCCCGGGTCATGCCCGGCCCAATACCGTCTTTCATAAGGCGGGAAAGGCTCGGGAGCCCCGCCACCGGTGGGTACACCCCTCGCTGGAACAATTCCCGATCCAGCACGATCTGTCCTTCCGTAATGTAGCCGGTGAGGTCGGGAATGGGGTGACTGATATCATCGTTGGGCATGGTTAGAATAGGAATCTGGGTAATAGATCCGGGGGAGGTGCTAATTCTTCCAGCCCGTTCATAGAGACTTGCCAGGTCAGAATAGAGATACCCCGGATATCCCTTGCGGCTGGGCACTTCTCCCCGAATTGCGGAAACCTCCCGCAGGGCCTCACAGTAATTGGTCATGTCGGTCATCACCACCAGGACATGCATTCCCTTATCGTAGGCCAGGTATTCTGCGGCAGTCAGGGCACAGCGGGGTGTGATAAGCCGCTCTATGGAAGGTGCATCGGCCAGGGACAGGAAAACCACCACATTGGCAAGGACCCCTGTCCGTTCAAATTCATCCAGGAAGTAGCGGGCCACATCGAATTTTACCCCCATGGCACAGAAGACCACCACAAAGGACTCCTGTTGACTCCTGATTTTTGCTTGTCGCACAATCTGAGCCGCCAGACGATTATGGGGCATTCCGTTGCCCGAGAAGATAGGAAGCTTTTGTCCCCGAATCAGGGTGTTCATTCCATCGATGGCAGAAATACCGGTCTGGATGAAATCCCGGGGATATTCCCGGGCATAGGGATTGATAGGAAGCCCATTCACATCCCGAAAATCAGAAGAAAAAATCGGTCCATACCCATCGATGGGCCGGCCCAACCCATCAAAAACCCGTCCTAACAACCCAGGACCAACCCGAAGTTCCATAGGGTGGGAAAGAAACTCAACCCGGGAATCTTCCGCGGATAGGCCCGTGGTAGAACCAAATACCTGGATGGCCGCCCAATCCTCGCTGAGATCGATAACCCGACCAATCCGTCGTTCCCCACTACGATCCAGGACGGCCACAATTTCTCCAAATCCTACCTGTTTACTGCGATGGGTAATGACCACCGGGCCTTCGATACGGTGCAATCCCTGGAACTCTACTCCTCTCATAGGACCTCCTTTGCCTTATAGGTCCCTTCCAGGGCATCAAACGCTCCTTTAAGGTCCCGCTCCATGGCGCTGAGAAGATCTAAGGCATCGTTGGGAACCTGGCTCTTAAGGCGCACCAGCTGTTCCCGAATAGGGAGCTCAGTTATTTTTATGAGGGGCGCCCCTAACTGAAGGCACATCAGGGCCCGTTCATGGAATTTCATGATAAGGTCGAGGATTCTCACCTGCTTTTCGGGGACACAGTACCTATCAACTTCATCAAAGGAATTTTGCTGGAGAAAGCCGTTTTTAATGATGTCCGCCGTAAGCAACACCAACCTATCTTCATCGGGAAGGGCATCGGGTCCAATGAGGCGCACAATCTCCTGGAGCCGCTGTTCCCGTTTTAACAGTTCCAGGGCAGCCCGCCGCAAGGAAACCCAGGCAGGGTTACGCCGTTCCCACCAGGGACGGATTTCTTCGGCGTATTCGCTGTAGCTATCGCTCCAGCTGATAGCGGGATAATGGCGGGCATTGGCAAGGTCCCGATCAAGGGCCCAGAAACATCGGATAAATCGTTTGGTATGCTGGGTTACCGGTTCTGAAAAATCGCCCCCCGGCGGAGAAACGGCGCCGATAATACTTACCGACCCCTCTTTCCCCGACAGGGTCGTAACCCGACCGGATCGTTCATAGAATTCCGCAAGCCGGGTAGGAAGATAGGAGGGGAAGCCCTCTTCGGCGGGCATTTCTTCCATTCTTCCTGAAAGCTCCCGGAGGGCTTCGGCCCAACGGCTTGTGGAATCGGCCATAATAGCCACATGGTACCCCATATCGCGGTAATATTCGGCGAGGGTGATTCCCGTATATATCGAAACCTCCCGGGCAGCCACGGGCATATTCGACGTATTGGCTATAAGGATGGTCCGCTCCATAAGAGAGCGCCCTGTCCGGGGATCAACCAGATGGGGGAACTCACTTAAAACTTCGGTCATCTCGTTGCCCCGTTCTCCACAGCCAATGTACACAATCACATCCGCGTCGCACCACTTGGCGATGGCGTGCTGGGTCATGGTCTTGCCGGTCCCAAAACCACCGGGAATAGCGGCGGTCCCCCCCTTTGAAAGGGGAAAGAACATATCGATCACCCGCAACCCCGTTACCAGGGGGGTATCAGGCACCAGTTTTTTCAGGACCGGCCGGGGACGACGGACAGGCCACCATTGTCCCAGGGAAATGTCCTCGCCCATACTGGACCGGGCTATGACATCAAGCACCGTATAGGTGCCTTCCGGCGCCAGGTGTTCAAGCACTCCTCCCTTCATGTTCGGGGGAACAAGGATCTTCGTGGTAATACTGGGAGTTTCCTGAACCGTTCCAAGAAGGAGCCCCGGTTGCATGGGGATGGATTCCCCCTGTTTCAACCGTCGTTCCAGATCCGGGTTTGGAGTGAAGGGCCAGCGTTTCTGGCTGTCCAGAGGTTCGCCCCGAACTCCCGGCTGTAAAAAGGGTCCTGACAGGCGATACAACACATCCAGGGGTCGCTGAATCCCATCATAAATGGTGCCAATAAGACCAGGTCCGAGAAACACTGAAAGGGGACGGCCCGTAGAACGCACGATAGAACCAACCTGTAAGCCCGTGTTATCTTCGTACACCTGGATAACCGCCTGGTCGCCCTCAAGGCGAATTATCTCCCCAATAATCCCCTTTTCTCCTACCTCTACCACATCAAAAAGGCCTGCCTTACCAAGGCCTTCCGCCCGAACGATCGGCCCCGAGATTCGAATAACCCGTCCTTCTATGAGGGAGGGGGATGAAAGGGGAGTCTCTTTTTTTTCAATCATCGAGCACCCCCTCGCCAAGCAATGCCGAAGCCAGTTCCGCCCGTTTTTCCAGGAGAAGATCCTCCACCAGTTCCTGCAGAGAAAGTCGAATACGCCACCCCGTACCTTCCAACACCAGGGAAGGATAGGGATCCCTCGCAAAAGAAGCTTCCGCAACACGCCAGGGAATAGTCCCCAGGGATTTCTGCAAGACCATGCCCAATTCCTCCTGGGTTAATCCGACAGAAGACACAAGGACCTCTTCCGAAGCCGAGGCAACCACCGGGGCAAGCCGCTTTTCCAAATGATGGGCAAGCAAGGCAAGAATTTGGGAACGGGGCACCCCCTGGATATAGGTATCCATCGCTTTTTTTAAAAGAGTCTCGGCCCGGAGGGAACGAAACCGTCGTTTCTCTAAGGGAAGACGGGACATGATTTCCTTTTCTGCG
The DNA here is from genome assembly GCF_004343725.1 of Treponema sp. J25. Lineage (NCBI taxonomy): Bacteria > Pseudomonadati > Spirochaetota > Spirochaetia > Treponematales > Treponemataceae > Treponema > Treponema sp. J25. Next base: position 43,192 of record NZ_PTQW01000019.1, on the reverse strand, counting down.
GCCTTCAGCCGTTCTTCATACTGGGCTTTTAAATGAGAACGGGACTGTTCAAGCCAGCTTTGCCATTCCTGCTCCCGTTTCTTAATGGTTTCCGCAGCGGCCTTTAGAATTTTATCCGCCCGTTTTCGAGCATCCTCTAAAATTTCTCGATCCAGAGCTTCTGTCGAATGTAACTCTTCCATTTTTGCTTCCTACATCGTGCCATGGGAAATCTTTTAAATACTGATTCCAATGGCCTCCCGGATTGACTCCATAAGGGTTTTGTGTCCTGCCAGGGGCCCCTGCAAACCTGGCAATTCCACAATGAGGGGAAACTGCCCCGACAGTTGCCACTGAACAAGGTCATCACCAAGCCACTCCGCCACTTCCTCAGTAATGATGAGTACCTTACAGGGCTCGATGGTAGGTTTTGCAAAACCAAGTTCCGGAACCAGGCCCTCCGTAAGCTGTTTAAAAATGGAACGGGCCTCTGCGGCCGTATCCACGGCCTTTCCCGAAACTCCTACAAACTGGAAGGCCGTGACCAGTTCCGCTTCCCCAATAAAAAAGTAGTCCACCGCGAACCTATCACAACAAAAGAATAAAAAGGGCCACCAAGAAACCCCACAAACAGATCCCTTCCGCAAGACCCGCGTACGGTAGGGCTTTTCCGGATAGTTCAGGATTTTCACTCATGGCACCCATAGCTGCAGATCCAATCTGCCCCACCGCAATTCCTCCCGCAATAGAGGAGATCCCCACCGCCAGGGCTGCGGCAAAGTACTTCCAGGGGATTTGTCCCTGACTGGTTTCTTTTTGTACCGACTTTTCCTGAGTCGTTGTTTCCCCTCCTCCTGTTCCAGCCCCCTCGGCGGTCTGGGCCCCCAGGAACGAGACAAAACCCGCTAGCAGTACAAGGGTCATGATCATAACGAGACGCTTCATCAGGCAACCTCCCTCTTAAACCGAAACGGATCGTACTCCACCCCGGTTTCAGTAAAAAATTTGCTAAAGAATTCATAATATTGTAATCGCACCACCTGGATGGCCACGATCATTCCCTCAAGAAGAATAATAATCCCATTACCGAGGATCATAACTACCAGGCCCCCCACCGAACCGACTCCCCCCTGGCGGGCCAACATGGAAGCCAGAGAGAAAACGATAAAGGAAAGGACCGCATGGGATAGGGCAAAGGCGCCCACCCGCAGAAAACTCACGGTGTTTGAAATATAGCCCGAAAGGGTTTCAAGGATCTGAACAAAGCCCTCCATAACAAAGGCCATCGCGCCATGCTCAAAAAGCGGCTTCTGGCCATTAAGGAATCGCCACAGGAGGGGACCAAAGAAAAGGGCGAGGAGCGGAAGCCCGAGGCCCAGCCCATCAAACCAGTGAATAGCATCGTGCAGTACCCCCACTCGAATGCCAAGATACAGGGCATACCAGAAGAACAGGGCCCCCGCAAGACCGGTTTTCGCAAAAAGGGCCTCTTCGTATTTTTTAAAGGTCCATTTATTTACGATGTTGATAATCAATCCCACCGAATTAATCAGGACCCCAACGCCCAGGGTAAAGCCAAAGAATATAAAAAGTTTTTCCAGGTTTCCCTTTTCAGGCATAAGGGTAATAATCCGGTCCACCGGATGCCCGGTTAAAAAGCCCGTGATTGCCCTGGTAGGACGAATAAGGAGTTGTTCATTGGCAAAAACCTCTCCATCCAAAAGGCCCACTATCATAGCGGCGACCCCTACCGCCACAAGGGGACTTCCATATTTTTTAAAACGGCTCAGGAAACCCTTTTTGGCCTTCTGGATCAAAAGGCCCAATAAAAAGAGAATTGCCCCTTGACCGAGGTCGCCAAACATGATGCCAAAGAGCAGGGTAAAGAAAAATGCCACAAAGGGGGTGGGGTCGATACTGCCATACAGGGGAGCACCGTAGGAAAATACTACCCTCTCAAAGCCTCGCACAAAGGCCCCATGGTCCATAACGACGGGGACCTTCTCTTTTCCCTTTTGCACCGCCGGAATTTCCTCCGGATCATAGGAACGAAAGGCAATCCTGCCATCCGTAAGGTGAACCAGGGCATGGAATACCTGGTACACCACATCCGCCGGGATCCAGCCGGAAAGGGTGTAGGCATTACTGGTACTCACGAGGTGACTTTTCAAATTTTCTACTACCTTTGCCATCCCAAAGGAAGCAGCAAGACGCTCAAGCTGGGGGCCCACCTCTTCCACCAACTGTTCTTTTAACTCGACGAGTTCCTTCAAACGCATATCCAGTTCTTGAACCGAGGTTTCCAAGCCCTGAATCATTTCTTCCGGAACCCCCGTAAAGCCCTCGGGGACTTTGAGCGCCACAAAACCCGCCTTTTTAAGTTCCGAATCCAGGGCAAAACGTCCCTTTCGGGAAGAGGCCGCAATGACCCGTTCCCCATCACCCAGGGGAACCACCACCGCCCGTTCTCCAAGGGCTTCTTGAATCAGGGGAAGCTGGTGCATATCGAGCTTCCCAATCCGCAGGGTAAGATAGGACAACTGTTCCATATCCTGGAAGGGACTGCGAAGTCCCGCAAAAGCCCGGGCCTCCCGGAGGGCTTCTTCGATGGTTTGTTTTTTGGAGAGCACCTGTTGTTCTTCTTCCCGCAGTTTTTCTATCCGTTGGGCCAGTTCCCTAAGAAAAAGTTCATCCTCCGCGGTAGGAAGGGCACTTACTTCCGAGGGTTCAAAGGAGAGCGCAATTTTTAAATACGAAGCAAGGTCCCCCAGTTGTCGAATCTGTTCCTCTATCTTTTCTAACACCGAAGGCTGAGATGTTGTCCCCTTTGTTGCCCGAGAATTTTTATCCAACCCTTCGCTTTCCCGTCGCGACAGCTCTTCAGCATAAGATCCGGTCGCCTCTTCTGAGGGACTTTCCTCTCCTTCTGGTAAGGAAAAATGGAGCACCCCCATCTTCCCTAACTGTTCCAGAACCCGGTCCACGTCTCGCGCAAGCAGGGTAATTTCTACGTATTTCATTGGTTTCGGGCGTATCACGGGGACACCTCCAATTCCTGCAAGACCTCTTTTCCTGAAAAACCCAGGGCAAGACCTTCAGAAAGGCTTATAAGGAGATCCTCTTCAAATTGCTTTAGCTTGATAAAACACACCAGGGCGCTGAGAGAAAAAGGATAACGCCGAAAATAGCGCCAGGCCCGGTGATACAACTCTAATGCGGCGTGCCGCTGAACAAAACGGGGATCGGGTTTCCAGGGAGTATCGGGTGTTTCTTTATTCAATAAAAAATAATAGGGACTTGTCGCCCAGGCAGAGGCTTGGTCCACAGGCAAGGAAAGACAACGGATCGTCTCTGCGGCAAGGGAACGACCGCGATACTGCTCCTGGATAAGCTGTTTTTCGATTTCTTCGGTAGGCACATCAAAATAAATCTTAAGCCGCAGGGCCCACTGAAAATTTTTATACTCTATTTCCCGCCGAAGGAGATCCTCCACTGGCCCTTTCTCGGAATAAGCAAGGCGCTGCACCGCCTCCCACAGAAGGTGGTAATACCTTCGGTCCAATTCATTCTGAAGAGAAAGGACAAGGTTCTGATTCTGATACACCGGGCCTTTTTCCACTAACCAGGAGAACTCAGAATTCCGTACCATCCGCTCGAGATGGGGATATGCGGAAAAATCAATGCTTCCAAAGGGAGCAATATCGATATGAAATGGCGCTGTTTGCTCCCCCTTAGCAAGGGAGGTAAGCACCATTTTGAGATCCTGATACTCATAACTCTGAACACATAGCTGGATAAGCCTGAGATTCGGCGGCATGGCCTGTGGTACAGGCAACTCCTGGGCTAAAAACCGAGGAAAGGCCTGTTTTACAAGATTCAAGATTTCCTCCGCGGTTCGCTGCATGATGCGACGCTGGAGATCAAATAAAAGGGCCCGTTCCGGAAGTTCCCGGGCCTTTTCGCCAAACACCAGCCGATCCAATTCATTCAGACGGCTTACGGCCGCTAATTCTTGCATTCGTTTTCTCAGAAAGGACTTACCAATGATGCCACTGGCTTTTGCATAGGTATAGGCCCGTTCTGAGGTAATCATCATGCTTTCTGCCCCTCGAACAGGTAGGTTTCCACGGTTTTACAAAAGGTGGTTATATCTGTTGTCCGTCCTTCTAGCTCACGCTCATAATCAGCAAGAAGACGGCGATATTCATTTTGTAATTCCTCTAAACGACGCTGATACTCCTCTTCCCACTTATTCGCCTCTTCCCGGTACACCTGCTCATAGTGTTTTCGCAGTTCCTCTTCCTTTTCCTGGATCCGTCGGTCCGCTTCTTTCTGGGCATCTGCTACCAGTTGAGCCGCCTGGTTTTCGATATCCAGCAAATGATGCATCACTGCTAGGTGTTCCATGGGGTTCCTCGTTAGGTCAGGGCAATGAGCCGTTCCTCATATTTTTTTATTACCTCGTGTGCCCCCTGGGGTGTCTTCTGGGCTATCAGTTCAGTATAGAACTCTGGCATATCCAGTAGTTCCGCCAAGCGTTTTAAAAGCCGCAAATGTTTTTCCGAATCCCGGCTTGGCGCAAACATCATAAAAAGAAGGTATACCGGCTCCCCATCAAGGGCTTCGTACTCGATCCCCTTTTTTGATATCCCCAATACCCCCGACACATGATCAATCACATCGGTCTTACCGTGGGGAATGGCAATCCCTTTTTTTATCCCTGTGGACATTTTGGATTCCCGATCCCAGATGGCGGCTAATAATTCTTTCCGATGAAGAAAATTCCGGGCCTGGCAGAAAAAATCCACCATTTCTTCAAAAACTTCATCTTTGTTTTCCGCTTCAAGACCTACTTTAATAAGATCAGGCGAAAATACCTCGCATAGCAACATAGCCGCCTACCTCCCTGTTTCAGAGGGTAACCAGGATCTCATTGACGAGCAGGATTCGTCTCTGCCGGAACAGGACTCGTTTCAGAGTTCCCCGGGGTCTGTTCCGTTTGAAGCGGTGCACCACTTTCCGAAGTGGCACTATCCCCACTCTGGGAAGCGGTATTTTCATTCCACCATTCGGAGGTACCCGATTTTTCTATCTGTTTAGGGGTAGCTTCAAGACCTCGATCGCCCCCAGAACGATTCACCAGGGCAAGAGAAAATGCAAGAATAAGGAAAAGGGCCCCCAGAATAGAAGTAGTTTTTGTAAGGATATTACCTGATCGAGACCCAAACGCCGATCCACTCCCGCCGGCAAACAGGCCTCCAAGGGTGTCTCCCTCTTCTCCCTGAACCAGCACAATTAAAATAAGAAGAACCGATACAATCACAAACATAACCAAAAGTAGAACAGTTACAAACCCCATGTATCTCTCCCCATGGCAAAAATACTACCCCCCATTCTATCGTAGGGGCCTCTTCTTATGCAAGGGCTTTGTTTTAAATCTGTTAAAAACGCCGTTTCCTTTTTATCAAGATATTCTCTCAGGCTTTCCTGTTAAAAAGGGCCACTTTTTATAAGAGAGCCTTTACTTCTCAGAAGAACCCTCTCCCCTGCTAAGTATAAGAAAAACCATCGAGAAGAATGGCAGGGGGTTCCTTTGCCACAAGCAACAACCCCCTGCCCATTTTTTTTAAAACTTGGCAATCGGCACAAAGGTATCAGCCTTAAGAGATGCTCCCCCGACCAGTGCCCCATCGATGTTTGGTTTAGCCATGAGTTGGGCCGCATTCTCGGGCTTTACCGAGCCTCCGTACTGGATACAAATTTTCTTTGCCGCCTCTTCTCCATACAAACGGGCAATTACCTTTCGAATAAAGGCATGAATAGCATCCGCATCTTCGGGGGTTGCGGTTTTTCCAGTGCCGATAGCCCACACGGGCTCATAGGCGATGGTAACCCGCTTCAGTTCTTCTGCGGTGACTCCCGCAAGCCCCTGAACCGTCTGGGTTTCACAGACCGCTTCGGCCTTACCGGCTTCCCGTTCTTCGAGGAGTTCCCCCACACAGAGGATTACCTCAAGGTCATGCTTAAGGGCTAATTTAACCTTCTTGTTGATAAGTGCATCATCCTCTTTGTAAAGATGGCGCCGCTCACTGTGTCCAAGAATAACCGCCTGCACGCCCAGGTCCTTAAGCTGGAGCACCGACACTTCCCCGGTATGAGCGCCCTGTTCCTCTGGGGCCATGTTCTGGGCTCCCAGCATAATATTGGTCCCCGCCACGATTTTCCCTACCGTTTCCAGGAGGGTGAAGCTAGGAGCCACGAGGTACTTGTGTTTTCCGTCCTTTAGTTGGGCCACCAGGGCCTGGGCAAGCTCTGCCGCCTCTTGCCTTGTTTTATGCATCTTCCAGTTACCGGCAATAAAATACTGTCTCATCAGAAAATCTCCTTACTTAGTGAATAACAGAAACACGAAACGAAAGGGGGCTCCCGCCATCCGAGAGCCCCTTTCTTTTATAGGGTACGAGTTTAACGGCACACTTCGATACCGGGCAGTTTTTTCCCTTCCAGAAGTTCCAGGGAAGCTCCGCCACCAGTAGACACATGGCTCATCTTATCCGCCAGGCCAAACTTATTCACCGCCGCCACCGAGTCGCCACCGCCCACCACGGTAGTGGCGCCCCGCCCCGTAGCTTCGGCCACGAGTTTTGCCACTTCTCCGGTTCCTTTCGCAAAGTTTTCAAACTCAAATACGCCTACCGGTCCATTCCATACGATGGTCTTTGCGGTAGCGAGGACCTCTTTGTACAGGGCGATAGTCTTGGGTCCCACATCGAGCCCCATGAGTCCCGCGGGGACATCCACCGAGTCCACCGGAACCGGGGTAGCGTTGGCATCGAATTTATCCGCACAAACGTGATCCACGGGCAACACGATCTTTACACCCGCCTTTTGGGCCGCCGCAAGGATATTCCGGGCCGTATCAAGCTGATCATCTTCCACAAGAGAAGCCCCTACGGAATGCCCCTGGGCCTTAAGGAAGGTATACGCCATGCCACCGCCTATCACCAGGGCGCTGGCGTTTTTCAGGAGACTTTCGAGAACCGCGATCTTACTGGAAACCTTAGCCCCCCCAATAATAGCCACCATGGGCTTTACCGGATTGGTGACGATGGGTTCCAGGTAGGCCACTTCCTTTTCCATAAGGAAGCCTCCCACCGAAACGGGAAGGAACTTGGCAATGGAAGCGGTAGAAGCGTGGTCCCGGTGGGCCGTGCCAAAGGCGTCATTCACAAAGATTTCCCCGTACGAAGCCAGTTCCTTCGCCAGCTTATCCCGTTCTGCGGGATCTTCGCTGGTTTCTTCCGGGTGGAAGCGGGTGTTTTCCAGCATAATAATGGAACCCTCAGGCTGGGACTCAATGAAGGCTTTCTTTCCATAACAGCCATCTTCCCCTGCAAAAATCACGGGTTTCCCGAGTTTCTGGGCGAGATAGGCCGCCACCGGCGCCATTCGATGTTTACCCGCAAGATACTTGGCTTCATCAAAGGGCTTTCCTTCTTTTTCTGCCTTTTCCTTGGCCTTTTTCATATCCTTTTTAGGATCCCCCAGGTGGCTCATGAGCACCAGGCTCCTTGCCCCCTGATCAAGGATATACTTGATAGTAGGAATAGCCGCCACAATTCGGGTATCGTCCTGTACCACCCCATCCTTCATGGGAACATTAAAATCCACCCGCATTACTACCCGTTTACCCTTTAAATTAACATCCCGGACGGTCTTGATCATAGGAACTCTCCTTTAAAAAAATAAGCCCCGCCACATGGACGGGGCCTTGACATACCCACGAGAAACATCCGCTTCCCCAACCCATACACCAATCCAGGAACCCTCAGTCGGTCCTTTCAGAAACCCCTCTTTTCGGCAGAAGAGGTTTCTTTCTGGCGAGTTTCCCCGGTCCTTTCGGAAACGCTTCACCCGCCTTCGATCAAGGTCTTGCTGTATGGGCGGGGCCTGCTTTCTCGACGAAATAGCGGGCACCCAGCCCCTCAAGGCAGGGATTATATCTTTGCCATATGGCGAAGCAGCTTTACCACACTGTTGGAGTAACCCCATTCATTGTCATACCAGGAAACGATCTTAAAGAACCGTTTTTCACCGGGCAGATTGTTCTGGAGTGTGGCAAGGCTATCATAAATCGAGGTACGAGGATCGTGAATGAAATCGGTAGAAACCAGCTCTTCGTTGCAGTACCCGAGAACACCCTTCAGGTAGGTTTCGGAGGCCTTCTTCATAAGGCTATCGATTTCTTCGATGGAAGTATCGCGAGCGGCGGTAAAGGTAAGGTCCACCACCGATACGGTCGGTGTGGGCACCCGGAAGGCCATACCGGTAAGTTTACCCTTGGTTTCGGGAAGAACTTCACCAACGGCCTTGGCAGCACCGGTGGTAGAGGGGATAATGTTGATAGCCGCAGCGCGACCACCCCGCCAGTCCTTCTTGGAAACCCCGTCGACGGTCTTCTGGGTGGCCGTATAGGAGTGGATGGTGGTCATAAGACCCTTTTCAATACCAATGCCTTCTTTCATGAGAACATGAACAATAGGAGCAAGACAGTTGGTGGTACAGGAAGCATTAGAAACCACATCGTGCTTGGCGGGATCATACTTTTCGTGATTTACGCCCATCACGAAGGTGGGGATCTTCTTGGTTTCGTCGGCACTCTTGGCAGGGGCCGTGATGATTACCTTCTTAGCACCCGCTTCCAGGTGACCCCAGGCCTTTTCATTGGTAAAGAGACCGGTGGATTCAATCACATATTCCACTCCAAGCTTAGCCCAGGGAAGATTCTTGAGTTCCTTCTCGGCCATGACACACTTAATTTCGTGACCATTTACCACAAGGATATCGTCTTCTGCCAGGGAAGGATCACTCTTTTTAGAAGAAATCTCAGCCTTCATCTTTCCCTGGGTAGAATCGTACTTCAGCTGATAGGCAAAATACTGGGCATCGGTTGCCACATCGACTACGGCTACCACATCAATCTTATTTTTCCCTAACATACCCTGATCTACCAGGGCCTGGAATACGAGCCGCCCAATCCGGCCAAAACCGTTAATCGCTATTTTCATGTTAACCCCCAAATCGGTAATTTTGTACTGAAACAGTACGCAAAAATCCAGGATATGTCAACGGGTTCTAAAAATTGCAAAATCTTGAAAGATTGGCCCTGGCAAACTCCATAACGGAGTAAGGGGGGGATGATTCTAAAAATTGCAAAACCGTAACAGGTTCCGGCGACTTTCCACGAGATTCTTTAGCTCCTCAAACATGGCGGGATTTACTTCCTGGGCGATGGGGAACACATAGGTTTCCGTCTCTTCGGTATACCGGGTAATGAAGTCCACATCCATCACAAAACCAAGGGAAATCATGTTGGAAATTCGATCTGCCACCTTAAGCACCTTCGCCCGGTAGGAGCCCTGGGTCCGTACCCGCGATAAAAAAACCGCCTTACTTTCTTCTGGCTGGCGGCTTACTTCCAGGACCAGCCGATACACATCAGGACTTTCCTCATCGATACAGAGCATCAGGGCAGGCTCAAAATCAGGCACATCTTCCAGGAGATCGTGAACCACCGAAGCCTTAAGGAGCACCGAATCGATATAGCCGTAATCAATGAGAATGGCCATAGTGTCGATCTGATGGCGAAACATGTTGCCCCCTCCCTGGCGCCGCTTACCAATAAGAGCGGTCGCGAGCTGGATGTAGGGGGCAATATGCATCTCCTTAAGGCGGAGCATTTCTTCGGTGTTCATGATCGGCCCTTACGAAAGATCCCGAATATACAGAGAAAGTTTTTCGATGCGACTTCGCACCTCTGGGATTTTTGCCTGTTCTGCCTCTACGAGTTCCCTCGGAGCCCGTTCTATAAACTGAGGATTCTGGAGTTTTTGTTCGAGGGTCTGCAGGTACTTCCGATCCCGTTCAATTTCTTTTTCGAACTTTTCTTTCAGTTGCACCCGGTCTACTACCGCCGCAATATGCACCCACAGTTCATATCCTTTCCCCACCAGGACAACGGTTCCTTCAGGGCGCCGCATCTCACCTTCCCTCAGGTCCTCGATTGAAAGATCTTCGAGCCCCGCCAGGAGTTCCATAAGGGCCACATGGGATTGAATAAACGAACGATGGGGATACTCAGCAGCCACTTTAAGGTCCACCCGAATCTTCTTGTCAGGGGGTACCGTACATTCACTGCGGAGGGTCCGAATCTGACGGACCATATCCTGAAGACTTTCGAAGGCCCCTTCCACCTCAGGACTTTCCCGTTCCGCTCGGTACGAAGGATAGGGAGCAAGGATCAACAGGCCCTCCGTATTGGGAAGCTTTTGATAAATCTCCTCCGTAACAAAAGGAAGCAGGGGATGGAGGAGCCGTAGCGATTCGGCAAGCACATCCAGGAGCACCGTGGTGGCCCGGTCCTTTTCCTGAATATCTTCCCCTTTCAGAGAAAGTTTGGTGGCTTCCACATACCAATCGCAGAAATCGTTCCAGAAATATTCATAGGCCGCCTGGGCCGCATCATTAAAGCGATAGCTCTCCAGGGCCTCCGAAACGGTTTTCGCCGCCCGATTCAGCCGATGGTAGATCCAGCGGTCCACGGGAAGCAAGGCAGGACTGGACACCAGTTGTCGCCCTTCCAGGTTCATAAGAATATAGCGGCTGGCGTTCCACACCTTGTTAGCAAATTTTGAACCGAGTTTGAAGGATTCTTTATCGATGAGTACATCCTGACCCTGGGCGCACATATAGGCCAGGGTAAACTTCAGGGCATCGGCCCCGTATTCTTCCACCAGTTCCAGGGGATCAAGGCCATTTCCCAGGCTCTTTGACATCTTGCGGCCCTGCTTGTCCCGTACCAGGCCATGAATGTACACATCCCGGAAGGGGGCCTGGCCAGTAAATTCGAGGCCCGCCATGATCATCCGGGCGACCCAGAAAAAGATGATGTCGTAGGCGGTTACCAGGGCCGTGGTGGGATAGTAGCGCCTGAAATCGGCGGTATCATTGGGCCAGCCGAGGGTGCTGAAGGGCCACAGCCAGCTGGAGAACCAGGTGTCGAGCACATCCGGGTCCTGCTCAAGCTCGGGGGATTTACAGTAGGGACACTCCAGGGGTTCTTCCCGGGCCACCACGATTTTTCCGCAGTGCCGGCAGTACCAGGCGGGAATTCGGTGCCCCCACCATAGCTGACGGCTAATACACCAATCCCGGATATTGGTAAGCCAATGTTCATAGGTGTTTTCCCATTTTCGGGGATAAAACACAATGTCCCCCCGCTTCCAGGCAGCCAGGGCCTTTTCTGCCAGGGGCCGCATCCGCACAAACCATTGTTCCGACAGGTAGGGTTCTATCACCGTATGACACCGGTAACAGTGGCCTACCGCATGGGTAATCGGTTCTTCTTTTACTAAGAGTCCCTGGGCTTTCAGGTCCTCCAGTACCCGTTTTCGAGCCTCCACCACTGAAAGGCCCCGGTAGGGGGGTGGGACCTCTTCGTTCAATTTCCCCTGGGGGGTTAAAATATTGATAAGGGGGAGTTTATGCCGCTGAGCCACTTCCCAGTCGTTGGGATCATGGGCGGGGGTAATCTTTACCACCCCCGTTCCAAATTCCCGATCCACATAGGTATCGGCCACCACGGGAATGCGTCTGCCGGTAAGAGGCAATTCCACCTCTTTCCCTACCAGCTGGGTATACCGGGTATCTTCTGGGTGAACCGCTACTGCGGTATCTCCCAAAAGAGTTTCCGGGCGGGTGGTGGCAATTTCCACAAAAGCAGCCGGTTCACCACCTACCACGGGGTACCGAATATGGTACAGGACCCCAGGGACATCTTCGTGTTCCACCTCATCGTCCGAAAGGGCGGTTCCACAGGAACTACACCAGTTCACCAGGTAATTTCCCTTGTACAGGAGCCCCCGCTCGTAGAGGGTGACAAACACTTCTCGGACCGCCCGGGATAGCCCTTCATCCAGGGTAAACCGTTCCCGGCTCCAATCTACACTGGCCCCAATCTTGGCAAGCTGCTGCGAAATAATCCGGTGATGTTCTTCTTTTACCTTCCAGGTTTCAGCCACAAAGGCATCCCGTCCCAGATCATGGCGGGATTTTCCTTCTTTTCGCAGTCGTTTTTCCACCACATTCTGGGTCGCTATTCCCGCGTGATCCGTACCAGGAACCCAAAGGGTGGGTTCCCCCTTCATGCGATGATAACGTACGATTATATCCTGCAAGGAATTATTAAGACCATGCCCCATATGGAGCACCCCCGTTACATTCGGCGGGGGAATCACCACAACAAAAGGTTTTACTCCTTTTTTATCCTTAGGTTGAAAGCTCCCCGATTCTTTCCAAAGGGCATAAATTCGATCTTCAAAGCTTTTAGGGTCATAGGCTTTTTCTAACTCCACGGCATGCATGGGCCGACTCCTTGGATGAAGATGCTCCTGGTTTTCAGAATCCCCGTAAGCTTTAGAGCGATCTAGGATTTTTTCTGAAAACACACAAGCGTTCAATGGTAGTGGTTGTTATACTAATTAATTGCCCTAAAGAATGCAACACCACCGATTAGGTTTTTCCCCGGGCGAGTACCTGGGTGATATACCGTTCCACTTCCTCAATGTGTTCCATAGGAGTGGAAGCGCCGGCGGTAATACCTATTTTTTCGTATTTTAAAATATCAGGCGATAACTCTTCTGGATCTTCAATATGCCAGGCGGGTTTACCGTGCTCCTTGGCCAATTCGTAGAGCCGGCGCGTATTGGCCGAATTCTTACCACCCACCACAATAACCGCGTCCACCTCTGCACATAGTTCCACCAGGGCCTCCTGACGCTCCTTGGTGGCAAGACAGATAGTATGTTCTGTAATAAGGTGGGGAAAACAGGTCTCCAGAATCGTCCGGATTTCCTCGTACTCCTCAAGTAAAAAAGTGGTCTGTCCCATAAGAACCACAGGACGATCCTGCCACCGGGACGCCCACTGAGAAACCATATCCCGGGCATATGACGCGGATGGAATAAGGATGGCCGAGGGGGTATACCCCACAATTCCCTGGATTTCCCCATGCCCCGGATCACCGGCTAAAAACACCACATAACCTTGTCGGCTATACTGTTCGGCCTTTCGCTGACTACTCTTTACCTTAGGGCAGGTAGCATCTACGATGGCCCCTCCCCGCTGACGAATTTCTTCTTCCACCTGGGGAGCAACCCCATGGGCACGAATTACCACCGTAGTTCCTTCAAGGGAAGAAGGGAAGACCTTCGTATCAAGGACTTTGACGCCGAGTTTTTTCAAGCTTTCTATGGTTCGAGGGTTGTGAATAAGGGGACCGAGGGTCACAAGCGAACTAGCACTACCGAGCTCAAGTTGCTGGTATACTTTTTTTATCGCCCGCTCAACCCCCATGCAATATCCACAGACCCGAGAACGAATAAGTACCATCGGCTTCGTCCTTTTTCTACTTGTTAAAGAAGGGCCTTATCCGGAGTATGAAGAAAAGGCCCCTGACTATTGTGTTACTAACCAGAGGATAAGATTATGTCTCCTCAGAGTACCCACCCCATCCTCTTTAATTTTTCATTTAAACAACACAGGGGATCCCCACGTACAGTTGGGCATCCCCCTCTTTTTTTCAAAATCTTTATTACTTCTTGATCTAAAAAGAAACCCTATTGTTCTCTATTAGGCCTTCTTTACCTGGGCAACACCGCTTAGGGCTTCTTTCTTTTGGGCCCGCTTTTCCCAGAAAAGAACCACCGCACAGGCAATGAAAATAGTAGAATACACACCACTGGTCATTCCGATAAGCAGGGCCAGGGCAAAATCCTTCATGGTTCCGGTGGTGAAAATAAAGAGAGAAAAAACCGCAAACATCGTAGTAAGGGTGGTGATAAAGGTTCTACTTAAGGTCTCCGTAATGGCCCGGTTCACATTCTGTTCAAACGAATCATCAGGGTACAATCGAAGAACTTCCCGAACCCGATCGAAGATAACGATGGTATCGTTGATCGAATACCCCAGGATGGTAAGGATTGCGGCGATGGTGGTGGTGTTAAACTCCATTCTGAGCCACGTAATAAAGGCCACCATAATGAGCGCGTCGTGGAGGATAGCAAGCACCGCACCCAAGGCATAATGGAACTTAAAGCGGAAAGATACATACACCAAAATAAGCAACAAGGTAAGAGACACAAGCATCCCCGCCTGATCAGTTAGATGTTTTGAAAACCGGGCACCCACATAGTCAGTACGGAGGAAAGCGACTTCTCCCTCTCCAAAGGCATCCTCCAAAGCTTTGGCAACCTTCGCCGTGGTAACCTGCGCAAAATTGGCTTCCTTCCCTTTATCATCTACCCGGATAAGGAATTTTCGATCCGTTTCTTTACCCAGCACCTGGACTGAAACACCCGCAATGGACGATAGGGCAGAACGAACCTCCCCTATACGGACGGCGGCCCCTTCACTGTTAAAATAGTGGACCCCATAAGGCTCAGAGCCAAGACGGGGATTTCCCTGGGCACTCTGCACTAATAGATTTGTAGGGATATCCTGTCCGGCAGTCCGTTCTACTTTAAGCCCCTCTATGGGCTGTAAGGCATCAATAAGTTGCCCCAGGGTTTGGTACTGACTGTAGGGGAAACTATAGGTCTTTTTTTCTACATCGGTTCCTGAAATGACAATATCAAGCTTAGCACGATCCATCGAAATGGAAGCAATTCCCTTCCCCGTATAGGTCAATTTAAAAGCGGTAGGCGCAAACTGAATTTCCTGGATAAGCCCGGCTTGGAAATCGACCCCCAGATTAAAGCCCCCCAGCACTACATATCCTACAAGCCCCCCGATAATAAGAAGCAGGGAAACAATGATGGCCGGTACAAAGAATTTAGAAAATGGGATAATCCGTTTCATTACTTGACCCTCCAGCTAATGGAGACCGTCTGTTGCTTAAGCACATCGGTACCAAAATCAAAGATAAGGCGAGACACAAAGAGGGCGGTAAACACAGAAGACACAACCCCGATGGCAAGGCTCACCGCAAAGCCCTGGATAGGTCCACTTCCCAATTGGGAAAGGAAAAGGGCCGCAATAAAGGTGGTGATATTGGAGTCCATGATGGCCCAGAAAGCTTTATTAAAGCCCGCTTCAATCGCCGCTCGACGACCTTTACCTAATCGGAGCTCTTCTTTAATACGCTCAAAGATAATAACGTTTGCATCCACCGCCATACCGATCGTAAGAATAAAACCGGCGATACTGGGCAACGTAAGGGTAAGATTAAAGGCTGAAAGAATACTCAGCATGATAAAAAGGTTAAGGATCTGGGCAATCATCGCATTGATCCCTGCCCCTTTGTAATAGAGGAGCATAAAGACCATTACCGCTGCGATTCCTCCTAGCAAGGCATTCAAGCCCCGACGAATGGTGTCTTCCCCGAGGGAAGCCCCAATAGCCTGTTGACTGACAGGTTCAAGCTCCACCGGAAGGGCAGCGGTCCGCAAAATGAGGGCAATATTCTGGGCTTCTTCTAAACCAAAGCCCGTAAGTCGAACCGATTCCCGAATCGGCTCTTGAATTACCGCTCGTGACTTTACCTTATCATCCATCACGATAGCCAGGGGCTTACCAACATTCGCACTGGTAAGCTTATAGAAAATTTCCCCCCCCTCATCATCCAGAAGGAAGGTAACCTCCGGCCGGCCACTCAATTGGTCTCGATTTACCAGGGCATTTTTAATATGGTTACCATCAAGACCCACTTCCTTCTTGATAGCCACATAGCCCACAAACGAATCCAGGCCGTACTTATCCTTCTCATACATACCCCGGATTACCACATCAGAAGGAACAATAGTGGGATCGATAAGGTTCCCTTCGCTATCAAAGGTATCGGTGGGATGTTGTCGGTAATAGGCAAGGAATTGATTGGTGGCTTCTTCATCTACGATATGGAACGCCAGGCGCCCCTTTCCCATGATGATGGCATTAATCCGTTCAGGGTCTGCGGCACCCGGAATTTCAATGTAGATTTGATCGGTTCCCTGACGGCGAATGACCGGTTCGGTAAGCCCAAATTTATCGATCCGGCTATTCAACACTTCCAGGGCCCGGTTCATCGCGTCTTCCCTGTCCGCATCGGTAAGATCCCGACCAAGACGGGCCTTTACCGAATCGAGGTTGGCTTGAATCACCACACTCATACCACCAGAAAGGTCCAAACCAAGCTGGATGGCGCTCTGATGTAAATCCTTGAGGGAAAGAATTTCATCCCGATATTTCCCCTCGATTGCATCAAGAGCTTCCTTTTCTCCTGCAAAAGCAGCCAGGACTGCCCGGGCATCCCATTTTTTAGGCATCTGCACTTTTGCAAGCCGGTAATTCTCTTTTGCTATGGGAATAAGAAAGGAGAACTTCTCAGGCAACTCCTTCCCTTCCCGGGCAAGGACCTTCAGATCCCGCAGATCAGCCTGGGCCTTCCGATTGGCAAAATTCTTAATTTGTTCCCGAGAACCAAGGGCCAGGGCTTGCTCCTCCTTAGGCACCCAGAAATACCAGCGCAGGGTCGGATACAAAAAAGCAAAACATACCGCGACCGTCGCCAGGATGATAAAAAACCGATACCGTTTACTCATGCCGTTGCTCCACCCTTTCCTGATTCTAGATTTTAAATCAGTGAAAATTATTTCTTTTCTTCGGTTACCGTTTCGTCCGATGAGGCTTTAGCCGCTTCCAGCACACTGGCGATGGCATTCCGGCTAAACTCAATCTTGGTGGCATCATCCACCTTAAGAACTACCGTGGTGTCTTTCACGGCGTGGATAATCCCGTGGACTCCACCGATGGTGACCACCTTATCCCCTTTTTTAAGGGAGGCAAGCATTTTTTCCGTCTCTTTCTGCTTTTTGTTCTGAGGCCGGATAATCAAGAAATAAAAAATCCCGATCACTAAAAGAAAAGGAATTAAACTCCCCACAAAAGAGGCGGTGGTGTTAGCCGGTGCGCTCTGTAAGGGAAACAAAGAAAAGAAAGATTCTATCGTGGTCATAGATACATCCTTTAGATACAAGAGTTCTAGCTAAAATACCACAGGCTCCTAGAACGGTCAAGCACATGGAAAAAGTCATTTAAAACCAGTACAGAGCTTTCAGATTATCAATTTTGAAAAACAAAAACGCCAGAGAAGGTTCCTTCCCTGGCGTTTATCTTTCCTACAAAATCAGAACCACTGCTTCTCAAAAAGGAAAAATATCTCCCTAAAAAGGGCCTCCTCTTTTTTATAACCGGCGGTGGCTACTATTCAAGACAGTGGTAATCCTTTTATCAAAAGAGAAAAAGCCGAGCGAACCTTTTCAGCGACCTTCCTGCCCTTTATTTATTAATTATAAGATAAAGACAAAACCTTACAAAATTTTTACCTTTTGCACTTCTATCGGGAAAACCCCGAAAAGTCGATCAAAGGGAGCATCGGGACCATAATTGGTACCCGCAACCCGATTGTATATTTCCGCAAAGATGCGCAGTTCCTCTTCTCCTGCCTGAGGATTATGGCTAGGTGGATACATCTTAGAGTACAAAGCCGAAGCATAGGCCGCCCGGAACAGACCCTTTTCAGCCAACTCCCGGGTACTGAGTGAACCATAACGTTTTTTCGCCTGCCCATCCACCACCGCCACCGGGCCATCATACCCAATGGTAAACACAAAATCCTCTCGCGAAATCATAGACTTTACCTACCCCCAGGGGGAGGTACCAGCCCATCAGCGGTTCCCTCCCCTTTATTTTTGCTTCTTATTCTACCGGAGAAAAATCATCCTTTCCAGCCCCACACATGGGACAAACCCAATCGGCAGGGAGCTTTTCAAAGGGAGTCCCCGGTGCGACGCCGTTGTCGGGGTCCCCCGCAGCAGGATCGTAAATATAGCCACAGACATCACATACGTATTTCTTCATTCTTCGCCTCCTTTTCTTTTACGCTTTCCACAACCCATGGAGGTTGCAATATTCCCGGGCTGTTACGGTGCTTGCCTGGACAGCAAATTCCGCTACCGGTGTATCTCCCGGTTTAAGGTACTTGCGATATCGGACCCCATCGGCCACCAGTTCAATCCATTCAATATAATGCTTTTCTTCCATGGGATGGAGTACCGAACCCACACTCACCTTGTAGCCGGTGCTTGTCTTTTCAATCACCGGCACATGTTTTTCCCGGGCCCCATCGCTGGTGTTTTCAACAAAAAGCCTCATGGGTTTGCCGCAGCAGACAAGGTCCCCCACACCCTCGTGGAGCACCTCTACGATATTACCACAAATATCGCACTTGTAAATACCAAATAACACGGCCATAGATTTTCCCTCCTTAGGACTACCAATTTTCTGCAAGCAGTTCAAAATAGGCCTGGGGATGGGCACAGGCGGGGCAGGCCTTAGGCGCTTCCAGGCCTTCATAGATATAACCACAGTTAAGACAACGCCACATCACCGGGTGGTCCTTTTTAAATACCGTACCATCCAGAACATTAGCTCTGAGCTTTTCGTACCGTCGGGCATGTTGCTTTTCTGCAACCGCAATGGACTCAAAAACCGTCGCAATGGCCGAAAAACCTTCTTCCCGGGCAATGCGGGCAAATTCGGGGTACATGGTCTGCCATTCGTAATTTTCCCCACTGGCCGCTTCCAAGAGGTTTTCGGCGGTGGTGCCAATGAGGCCGGCAGGGAAGGAAGCTTCTATCTTTACCTCCCCCCCTTCCAAAAACTTGAAAAGCCGTTTGGCATGCTCCTTTTCCTGATTCGCCGTTTCTTCAAAGATCTGGGAAATCTGGATATACCCCTCTTCCTTCGCTTTGCTGGCATAGAAGGTGTACCGATTCCTGGCCTGAGACTCTCCCGCAAAGGCGGCAAGCAAGTTTTTCTCAGTACGCGTTCCCTTTAAGCTGGCCATAGGCGCCTCCATTATAAAAATCGCAGGAAACCAGCCTTTCCGCCGATTTCCTTCCCTAAGATTATAAAGGGAGAAAGAGAAAATATCAATTAATAATGATTATTAATTTATTAAAAAGAGGGAGAATTATAAGCTTCCGTATTGTTTTTTGTATTTTTGAAGTCGAGGATGATCGGGATTCAGGGCAACCGCCTGTTTATAATAGTACAGGGCCCGGCGTTCATCTTTCCGGCGATCATAAATTTCGAGCATACTGATAAGCGCATTGATATTACGGGGATCTTCAAAAAGGCTTGAACGAAGATCGTTCAAAGCCTGCTCTTCGTCGGTTCTCAGGAGGCTGCGCATATAAAAATACTGACTTCTCCTTGCACCCGCAGGGACCTGGGTTAGCCGCTGGTCAATAAGAGTTTGGGCAAGGTCCCGTTTTCCTGAGAGAATCAGGGCCTCCACATATAGCAAAATAGTGTCATCGCTTTCGGGGGAGGCCTGAAAAAGGTCCTGAGCTATCGCAAGGGCCCTGGGATGGTCCCCCAGACCCTTATACACCTGATACAGAAGCATTTTATCAGAGGAAGAGCCTCGTTCTTTAAGGAGCATTTCCCCATAGGTAAGGGCCTCCGACCAGGTTTCTCGGGAAATGGCATTCTGAACCACCAATTCCAGAATGGGAGGCGAAAGGGACCCCATACTCATAAGCTGGCTTAGCAGGGCCTGGCCTTCGTTTTTCTCTTCCTGCCGGGAAGAACCCAGCAGGAGTCGCACAAAATAAGAAAGCCCCTCCACATTATCGGGATAGGCCTTTACCAGCGATCGAAGATAGGTAAGGGCCGCATCTCGATTTTGGTAGCCCTCCATTTGAAGTCGGGCACGAAGATACAAATACAGAGGATTGGTTGCATCAAATGTGGCATAGGCATCGAGGGCTGCGGCAGCCTGTGAGTATTTTCCCTGTTCTACGAGGACATGGGAACGAATAAGGAGGAGTTCCGTATCCTTCGTATCCCGTTGTAAAAGTTCTGCAACCGCCATTTCTGCCCGGGACCAATTACGAGATTGATAATAGACCAATGCCATTTGCCGTTTTATGGTGCGACTATCAGGATAGCGGGTAAGACTTTCCTGGAGAAGTACAAGGGCCTCCTGGTAGGCCCCCTCCTTTGCTAACAGCTTTGCAAGATTAACCGCCGCAGGATAACAATCTGAGGCAAGTTCGTAGGCTTGCCGGTATTTTCGCATTGCCTCAGAGGTATTATTCCGTCGTTCATCTATAATCCCCCAAAAAAGGGGAACCAGTACCGATGAAGGAAACAGCTGAGATGCCCGCATGAGGTCCGGCTCTGCCACCGCTAGCCGTTCTAGACGGGTTTCCTGAAGGTACGCCAGAAAGGGAACCACCAGTTCTATAAAATCTGTAGAGGTAGCAGCCGCGGGAACATAGGCGTTCCGCTCTATATCCCGTAATATTTTTGTGTAGCCGCTGGTAAGGGGAGGATCTATGGGAGGGAAATCCCCCCCAATATCAGGATATACCCGTTTCAGGATGGTGACAATAACCCCATTCATGGCCCGGCCAAATTCGCTTTCTCCCAGTTCTCTGCTTCGAATAATATCAAGGGCCCGTAGAAGACTTGTAGGATTACCCCGTTCTACCAGTTGCCGGATTTCTTCCGAAAGCCCCCCAGAGCGGCCTGCAGAAGCGTTCGGTGGGTCCTTTATTCCGATAGGGGTCTCTTTTGAGGTCCGTTCGTGGGGAGAAGAAACACAGGAAACATAGAACAGGACGCTGAACAAGAGAAGGAGCCCTACCCTCTGCATAACCATCTTATTCTGTTCCGTCCTTTGAAAGAGGTCTTTTATGAGGACGTTGTATTCTTTGCTTTTTATGCACCTCTTTAGGTTCGAAGGGAAATAAAGAAATGAGAAAAAGCATAAGACCCCCTATCAAAAGGAAAAGGGGCCACCACGTAATAAGAAAACGACGGAAGGAGAAATCCACCACATGGAAAGAAAATATGAGCAGTACCACTCCGATACCGACAAACGCAATGGCAGGTACTAAAAATACCGCCACTGGTTTTCTTTTATTAAAACGGATTACCGGTATAAAGGAAAGTCCCGCAATAATAGCAAGGAGAGGCCACAATCGATAGAAAGGAATGGGAATAATCTGGAGGGCTAGACCCAACACAAGAAGCCCTATCTGAAAGCAAAAGGCAGAAAAGTATAGGTACCCACTTTTTCGGCTCACCTGAACCGCCGTATACGCAAAAAGGGCGCCCAGAATCAAAAAGAAAGCGGCGGGCAATACCACAAGTTTAGAGACCCCTTTCACTATAGAAAGACAGAGAATACTCCCCAGGATGGTGAAGGTTACTCCCAGCGTAAACAGTAAACGACCTATCCAAAAATGGTGTAAGGAGTTTTTCATTTGTATTGAGTATAACGAGAGATACCACTTCTTGCCAATGGGAAAAGGCCTATGGTAGTATCAAATTCCCATGAAGTGGCCTATCGCGTATCAAAGATGGCGGGGAGAACCTTTCTCAAAAAAGACATGCCTTCTTTTTTTAGTAATAGGGGGGCTCCTTTTTTCCTGTGTTTTGACAGACAAATCGTCCCTTTTCTCCGATTCCTACTTTACCACCGCTCCCACCCAATATCAGGCTAGCATCCTGTCAGATCTCTTTAGCCTCCTCCAGGAAGAAACATATCCGGGCGAAACCCAGTTTTCAATTGTACGAGAAATAGCTACCCAATATCTCCAGACAAAGGATTACCATCGGCTTATCAACTTCGTAACCCTCTGGAGCACCACCCATCCAGAGGATCCCTATCAATCATACCTTCTTTTCATGGTCGCCTATGCCTATCTTGAGCAGGGGATGAAACCGGTGGCGGCCCTGTATTTTGATAGGATAGTGAAAAACTATCCCGATCTTATGGTACAGGGCAAGTCTATTCATCTGGAATGTCTTAATAGGCTTATCGAACTGGTACCCAACCCGCAGCAGCAGATCTGGTATTACCAGGAATTGATAAGCCGCTTTCCCCAGTACATTGATCTTGGGAAAGCCTATTTTCTCCTTGCAAAAAACTATGAAAAAATTGGCAAATGGGAAGAGGCTATTCAAAATTATTCTAAGTTCCTTCCTTACTATACCAGCATCATACCCGGATATCCTGACGCCCTTGACTATGCAAAAAAAATAGTAGACTTTTATAATTCCCCGAAGGATTGGACCTTTGATTCTTTAGACTCCCTGGTTAAAGCCATAAAGGGGGCCCTGGATTCGGGTAATAGTAACCTCCTTAATCGCTATAAAGCAAAGGTAAACTTTTTTGCCCTTTCCTGGGGACAGGAATATGACGATCGTTCTAGTGGAGAGGAAGTAGCCTTTTCGCCCTTTATGGCGGGGAACAGGATCCGCTATGCCGCTGAGGTCGACGCAAGTTCTAATCCTAACGAGGCTTTTCTAAAAACCTGGGGATGGAGTCAACGGATGTCCACCTGGTACTTTTACTTCCGAAAAATTAATTTTCCCGCCGACCCCAATATCCATGGCCGCTGGGAATGGGCAGGTATTTTCTATGGGGAAAAACTATGAAAAAAGAAATAACCCTGTTGGTGATCATCATTCTGGGGGGCTTAGGAATAGGTTCTGCCCAGGACGTCGTAGAAACCCTTCAAAAAACAGAAAGCCAGGAAATCGAGATACCCCTTCGTCCTATCCGGGGGAGTGGGCCCTTCACAGGGGAAGAACGGACCTTTTCTGTAAACGGAGTACCCCTCTCCTGGCATGGGAAAGAGGAGCGTCTCCTTTTTATACAGGAAGGCCTGGATCATCCGCTTACGAAAAAATACCTTGCAAGCTACACAAGTCCAGAGGGTAAGAACTGGCTTTCCACGGTGTTCCGCCGGAGTGAACCCTATCTGACATTTATTCGCAGGGAAATAGAAAAACGACAACTTCCCCTGGAATTCGTGTTTTTACCGGTGATTGAGTCAGCCTATAGTCCTCGGGCGGTAAGCAGGTCAGGCGCCACCGGCCTCTGGCAGTTTATGAAAAACAGTTCCATCTATTTTGATATGAAAACCACATCCTGGATCGATGAGCGGCGGGATTTCTGGAAAGCCACGGTAGGAGCCCTGGAAAAATTAAAAGAGAATTACGGCTACTTTAAGGACTGGCCCCTGGCGTTAGCGGCCTACAATGCAGGGGTAGGTGCAATTCAAAGGGCCCTGGCCCGCAGTGGTGCCAAAACCTACTGGGAATTGATAGAAAAAAAGGCCATATCTACTGAAACCACCCACTATGTACCGAAATTCCTTGCGGTGGCGGAAATTCTTTCCCATCCTGGCCGATACGGCCTTGAACCCTGGTGGCCAGAGGTAATTGAATGGGAACGGCTTCCTGTAGGAAGAATGGTGGACATTACCTTTTTAGCGGAAAAGGCCGGCATAGAACCCCAATGGTTACAGATAGGGAACCAGGAACTTACCCATGGGGTAACTCCAGCAGACAAGAACTATCAGCTAAAGGTTCCGCGGATGCATGTGGAGGCTGTACAATCGGTGCTTTCCCAAAAGGATCTGGTACTCCTCCGTTACTACTACTACACTATCCGTTCAGGAGATACCCTTTCGGCCCTTTCCCGCCACTACGGGGTATCGGTGGATCTTATAAAGAACGCCAACCCCGGAATTCAGGAACGTTACCTGAAACTGGGAAGCACCATCAAGATTCCTGCCTTAAAACAGGTGGGAGAATACCAGCGACCGGCCCCCACCATCGATGATTCTATTCAATTTAACGGCCGGCATCTGGTAAAGAAAGGGGAAACCCTGTGGTCCATCGCCCTGGCTTACGACGTGGACCCGGAAATTCTGGCCTCCGTCAATGGGCTTGAGCTTACCTCAATTCTTCGCGAAGGTTTGGTCCTAAAAACGCCGATAAGAAACTAATAAAACCCAAAAAGCTCAAGAGGGAACCATGCGTATAAGGAAAACAAAGGGGCACCATACGATAAAAGAGGTGTTTTTCTTATTTTGTGTTCCTTTTCTGATAGACGCCCAGGGACTTTCACCTGCCCAAGGGGGAAAAGGACAGATCCGGGGACAGGCAACCCTTTCCTGGGAAAGTCATCAAATTCATGTACGGGCAGCACTCGCCCTTACGCCCAACGGGATTCAACTGCCCACCGGCAGAACCGAAGCAATGGAACGGCTTACGATGGAATTTCCTGCCCAAATTCGGCCCTTTTTCTTGAATCTCCAGGTAAGCAGCACCACCACTATCGCGGATCTGCTTAAAGAAAATACGATTTTGCCCGATGTGCTTGATACCTATATATCTTCTGCTTCTCCCCTTTCCACGTATATTGATTTTCCAAAGGACGAATTGGTGGCCACCTACACATTCCCCCTGCATCACCTGTTGGCCACCCTTATTCAGCATACCCGCCCCCGCTCCCTCCCGCGCCCGCTTACCACTGTGGCAAGCCGCCCCTACACGGGAATCATTATTATTGCAAAGGATCCCCTGCCCATTCATGGGAAAAAAGAAACAAGCTACCTTATCCCTTGCCTTTTTCCCCGCATATGGGACTCAGCCATGAATCTTGTATATGAACGGACCATGGTAGATCCCACCATAGCCCGCCAGAACGGCATTGTACATTATACGAATGAACGGGCTATCCTTCTGCCGACCCCTTCGGGGCTTCAGAATTCGCTCATTCCCCTGGTGGGAGAATACCCCCTCCGTATTCTCGCAGAGGGGGTGTTTGGAGTTACCCCTACTGATCCCATCATCAACCGGGAGGATGCCCTGCGGATCCTCTCGAACGAAGAAAATCGGGAGTTACTCCGGCAGGGCCGGATGATTATGGTAATAGCGGATCAGCAGATAGAACAGACCTTTTCGTGGTAGCAGAGAGCATATCCAGATCTTCGAGGGACATGCGGGGTTCCACAGTACCACTCGAGGCAAGAAGACGTCGCAGTTCCGCTTCAAAAACAGAAAGGCCTACCGAAGTAAAGAGGGGCCTCTGGTTCGTCTGAATCACGGTCTGGGTCATCCATTGGGCAAAGGCCGCAAAGGGGTTCATCAGAGGATAACTTTCAATAATGAGTTCATCTTCCGCCTGTATGCCAAGCCGCCCTCGCAGTTCCGTAAGGGCATCCATGAGCCCACCCACGTGATCCACAAGGCCCTTTTCCTGGGCATCCTGTCCCGCGTAGATTCTACCCTGGGCCCGCTGTTCTACCTCTTCCTTGCTCATGTTTCGGCCAGCAGCGACCTCCTCTATGAATTGATCATAGAGGGCATAGATGTATTTCTTGTATTGGGCCACCTCATCTTCCGTAAGATCCCGATAGGGTAAGAGGATTCCCGAATTCAAATCCGCATGGGCTCCCCGCTTTAGAACATCCAGCGAGGCCCCAATCTTCTGGTTTAGCCCCTTATCGTAGAACCAGGAAGCAATCACGCCAATAGAACCCGTAATCGTATAGGGAGTAGCATACAGGGTATCCCCATACAGGGCCGCCCAGTAGCCTCCCGAACCTGCCACCGATCCCATAGACACAATGACCGGTTTTTTCTCCTTGGCACGGCGAATTGCCTTGGCCACGTAATCGGCGGCCACCGCATCGCCGCCAGGGCTTTCGATGCGAACCACTATTCCCTTGATAGAGCCCTCATTCGCCAGAGTATCGATAAGCTGGGCAAGGGACCGGGCCTGCATGCCCGTATCCAGGCTGGTTGATCCTAGGGCATACACCACCGCCACATGGGCGGGCTCTCCCCACACATCCCGGCTTTCATCTTCCGGGCTGTAGGGTTGCTGGAGCATGGCCATTATTCCCTGATTAAAGAAACTAAGCTGACCATCCCCAAAGAAGCGGATATTCCTTCGAGAACCCGAGAGCCGCTCCACCGCAGTGAGGATAGCCTCTTTTCGCCCTATCTCATCCACGAGTTTTGCATCCCGGGCAATGGGGGCGGCAAGCAAGAAATTCTGGTTAATATGCTGTTCGATGGTTTCCCGCGTCAGGTTACGATTCTTCTGCAGGATCGAAATGCTGGTCTCATAGATGCGATCGAGGTAGGCTCCGTATTGTTCTCGATCGGCCTGGGAAAGCTTATCTTGAGAAAAGGTTTCTCCCGCGGATTTATAGGTAAAATAGCGGAGCTCCCGAAAACCAATGCCCAATTTATCAAGGGTATGCTTAAAGTAGCCCCGCCCCACGGCATAGCCTTCCAGGGTAAGGGTCCCCTGGGGATCCATCACGATGGAATCCGCCACCGAGGCGAGCAGGTAGGTATCAAAATTGGCATCGTCGATAAAGGCAACGATTTTTTTGCCCCCCTTCTTAAATTGTTCCAGGGCCTGTTCGATTTCCCAGGTGTCGCTCTGGTTTGCACTATAATTTGAAAGGTTCAGGATAAGCCCTGCCACTTCCGGGTCCCCTGCGGCCTTCCGAATGACCAAAAGGATATCTTGCAGGCTCTGCTGACTTCCAAAGAGGCTCCTCGGTTGCCCTACTACTTCGCCAGGACAGAGTTCGATGTAGGTAGTCCCGGCAGGGCCAGGAAACACATATCCCTTCTTGCCTACGGGGAGATACAGTCCCGCGCCGACCAGCGTATCGGTGTTTTGAAGGGAACCACTATACGAAGAGCCAGCCCCTACTCCATCAAGCTTAAGGGAAAGGCCAACGGAAAACCGCTCTTCTCCGTTATATTTTGCAAAGACCTCGAATCCCCGGGCAGGCTGGACACTAACACCGGCGGCCCACTGAGAGCTTTCCCCCGGGATCAGGATCCAGGAACCAAAAAGGGTAAGCATTCCCGTTCCCAGGGGACGGATCCCCCCATCAATCATAAATTGACGATAGGACCCCTGGTAATCGGCGAGCATGGCCCCACCAAGGGAAAGATATTTAAGCGGTCGGTACAGGGCCCCCACGAGAAAGGCCGCAAACCCCTGGGAAACGTTAAGTTTTTCATCCAGCACACTGATATTGGCATAACCAAGGCTAAACCTCCGGTTCCCCAGGGCAAGGCCAAAGCGGAGGTCCCGCTTAGCTACCGGTCCACTTTCATCAACATGGAAGCCCCCACAGAGTACCCCATCGGCATAGTACAGGCCGTAGCCCCGTATATCCTGAAACGAAGCTACCCTGGAATAGGCCCACCCTTCGAATTCGCTACCAAGTAAGGGTAAGGTTCCTCCCAGGGCCGGATTAAGATAAGAACCAAAGGGAGACGTCTGAACCGCCGGGGTGGTGGTATACCCGAGTAAATCCCCAAAGGTTGCAAAGCCAGGGGATTGGGCGAGAAGAAGACCTCCCCCACCCCAGACTAACGAGAGCACAGATAGGGAAAACAGCAATTTTTTCATTCTATTTGTTCCTCCACTTAGTAGATGGAACAAATAGTATCACGCTCTCTGAACTCATTCAAAGGGGGAAAGCCTTTTTAAATTTAGAAGGATTGGAGGACCGCGCTCCCTTATCAGATACCCTATGGAGGGCCCCCGTGGCAGCCTGCCCCTTGAGGGCCCCCTCTGATGCGTCAGGACTAGGCAAACACCAGCCCATCCCCCTGGCGATCCACCACCACCGTAGCCCCTTCCTTGTATTTACCCGCCAGGATAAGCCGGGCCAGGGGATTTTCCAGTTCGCTCTGGATGGTCCGCTTTAAGGGCCGGGCGCCAAAGAGGGGATCGTAGCCCCGTTCGGCAAGGAAGTCCTTTGCCGCAGGGGTAACCGTAAGGCGCAATTTGCGATCCTCAAGACGATGGGCAAGGCGCTCGAGCTGGATATCCACAATTTTATGGATCTCCGCTTTTCCAAGGCGGTTAAAGATCACCGTTTCGTCGATACGATTAAGGAACTCGGGGCGAAAACTCGCCTTAAGCAGTTCCTGCAGCGCCCCCCGGATCTCTTCGGGATTCCTGGCATTCAGGATCAGGTCCGAGCCCAGGTTACTGGTCATGATGATGATCACGTTTTTAAAGTCCACCACCCGACCCTGCCCATCGGTGAGTCTCCCATCGTCCAGAATTTGCAGGAACACGTTGAATACATCTGGGTGGGCCTTTTCGATTTCGTCAAAAAGGACCACACTATAGGGCCGGCGACGGACCGCTTCGGTAAGCTGGCCCCCTTCTTCGTAGCCTACGTACCCCGGAGGCGCCCCAATAAGCCGGCTTACGGTATGTTTTTCGCCGTACTCACTCATATCGATGCGGGTGAGGGCCTTTTCCTCGTTAAAAAGGAACTCCGCCAAAGCCTTGGCGAGTTCGGTTTTTCCCACCCCGGTGGGCCCCAGGAACAGGAACGACCCCAGGGGCCGGGCTGCGTCGGACAGACCCGCCCGGTTCCTGCGGATCGCGTCTGCCACAGCCTGGACCGCCGCATCCTGGCCCACCACCCGGCGCTCCAGAACCTTTTCCAGTTCCAGGTACTTCTGTTGCTCGCTGGCAAGCATCTTGGATACGGGAATACCCGTCCAGCTGGAAACCACCGCGGCGATGTCCTCTTCGCTTACCTCTTCGCGAAGGAGGCTCATTTCGTTTTTCCGGGCTTCGATTTTATCGGACAGTTCTTTAAGCCGCCGCTGCGCCTCGGGAATCCGGCCGTACTTAATTTCTGCGGCCTTATGGAGGTTCCCTTCCCGCTCGTAGCGGGCTTCTTCGATCTTAAGTTCTTCAATTTCTTGCTTTAGGGCCCGCAATTCCTGAATATCCTTGCGTTCCGCCTCCCAGCGGGCCCGCATGGCGTCCCGTTCGGCCGTCAGATTGGCGATTTCCTTTTCGAGCTTTTCGAGCCGGTCCTTACTTGCCGGGTCTTCCTCGTGCTGCAGGGCCTGCTTTTCTATAGAAAGCTGCAGAAGTTTCCGTTCGAGCTTGTCCAGTTCGGTGGGCCGGCTATCCAGTTCCATCTTAAGCCGGCTTGCGGCCTCATCCACCAGGTCGATGGCCTTGTCGGGCAAGAAACGGCTCGTAATATACCGGGTAGAAAGGGTCGCCGCCGCCACCAGGGCCTCGTCCTTAATTCGCACACCGTGGTGGACCTCGTACCGTTCCTTAAGCCCCCGCAGAATGGCAATGGTATCTTCCACCGAAGGCTCGGCACAGTAGACCTGCTGGAACCGTCGCTCCAGGGCCGCATCCTTTTCGATATACTTCCGGTATTCATCCATGGTGGTGGCCCCGATACAGCGCAGTTCTCCCCGGGCAAGGGCAGGCTTTAGGAGGTTACTCGCATCGGTGGCCCCTTCGGCGGCCCCCGCCCCCACCAGGGTATGGAGTTCGTCGATAAAGAGGATGATCCGGCCTTCGGCGGATTGGATCTCGTGGATTACCGCCTTAAGGCGTTCCTCAAATTCACCACGGAACTTGGCCCCCGCCACAAGGGCCCCCAGGTCCAGGGCCAGGATTCGCTTGTTCTTCAGCCCCTCGGGCACATCCCCTTCCACAATACGCCGGGCAAGGCCTTCCACAATGGCGGTTTTCCCGACCCCCGGTTCACCGATGAGTACCGGGTTGTTCTTAGTTCGCCGGGAAAGGACCTGCATGACCCGACGGATTTCTTCGTCCCGGCCGATGACGGGGTCCAGTTTTCCCTGCCGGGCCAGGGAGGTAAGGTCCCGGCAATATTTTTCGAGGACCTGGTATTTTTCTTCGGGGCTCTGGTCCGTTACCCGGGCGTTGCCCCGCACACTCTTTAGGGATGTAAGAATCGCCTCCCGGGTAATGCCATGGCGTTTTAAAAGATCCGCCACAGGGCCGTCTGCCTTGGTAAGGGCCAACAGGATGTGTTCCGTGGACACATATTCGTCCTTGAGGGCTTCCGCTTCGGTTTCCGCCTTGGCAAGGACACGACTTGCGGCAGGACTCAGGTAGAGCTGCGCCGCTTCCCCGTATACCTTGGGTTTAGTACTGATAAGTTTCCGCACATCCTGGGTAAGAATGTCCGGATTCGCCCCAATTTTTTCTACAATCGGGCGAACAATGCCCCCTTCCTGCTCCAGCAACGCAAGCAGGATATGATCCAGATCCACCTGGGTCTGATCGTTTTTTTGGGCAATACTGGAGGCCTCCTGGAGCGCCTCCTGGGCTTTGAGGGTTAGTTTATCGTAGTTCATACCTATAAGATACGAAGGGAACGCCAAAGGGGGCAACTTGCTCTCTGTTTTAACAGAGGGATAAGGGAAAGCCGGTCCTCTGAATCGGTCACACAGATAATGGCTCGGAGTATTCTGCGAGGCTTCAGTGAGATACCATCAACCTCGCAAGCCCCATTATCTGCGTGGCCGATGGGGATGCTATTGTTGTGTCCCACCGGCCTTACCGGCCGTCACGGGGTATAGAACAGGCTTCGTTTGAAATTAAGGAACATGCTGGTTCTCTTTATGATCCAGATGTAGTCAACGCATGCCTTGAGCTTTTTAAAGAAGGATTTTCCTTTATTAAATCGGAAGTTCTCCAGGCTATCAATCAGCTCCCGCTTCAGTAGTAAATTAATACAATTAGACTCTGGTCACAGGAAAACTTTATTTTTTATTAGCTATACTTGCGCTAAAAAAAAAGCGATTAATATTTCCTTCAAGGAGGAAATCTTGTTATGTACTTAAAAAGAGATTTTTTAATGAGCGCTTTTCTAGTTGTTTTAGCAGGTTTTTCTTTTGGAAAGGAAATTTATTTTTTAGGATCGAACTACACACTTGATAGCCTACATTCTGACAAATATCATGAGGCTGGTTCACTAACAGCACTCATGAGTTCAATTGGTGTATCCTTTGATACTTTTAAAGGTGATGAATTTGGCTTCTTAGGCAGTATATCCGGTGGTTTTGGATCAAGTGCCAATTTCAATGGTAATAGCTATCCGAAGAATGTACTAACGCAAGCCTATCATTTTGATGGACTCATAGGTGTAGGTTACTATAAGGAATTAAATAAGTGGTACTTTCTCCTTGGAGGAGGTGTAGGGGGTATAATGGCTATGCTGGATTTTACATCTGGTTTAGATCTACCCACGTTTTTATCCCAAGGAGTAGGTCCTGGAATCTATGGAGGAGTTGGCTATTCGATAACGAAAAGATTCTCAATTTTCTTTAATATTAAAGTGATATACACTCTCATTGGAGTGCTCTCCCAAGAAGATGTTCCATTTAAGCCTTCCCTTATGGTTGCACCAGCATTTTGTGTTGGTATTGCAATTAATTAGTTAAGGGTCCTCAATCCCCCGAGCGGTCCTTCAGCCACATTCAGGAACATGGTGGCAAAGCCTGGGGTATAAAAATAAGATGGTCCGAATTCCTGGCTTGTACCGTTCGGATAGGTAAGCTTTATGCTGTACATCCAGATGGGGAATCCATTGGCATCGGTATAGATTGATACGGGAGGGCCCGCAAGCCAGGTTGCAAAGGTCTGGGTCCGGTTTGCCAGGTAGCCCTGTTCGTAGAGCCACTTTTGGGACCAGCGGTTCCCGCGGTTAAGGACGACCAGTTTGGTATCGTAGTTGCTTTGGTCTAAGATGCCCACCCCTGCATCGATAAGCTGCCAGGACCCGGTGGCGGGTTTACCCCAGGTTGTGGTGAACTGAACGGAACCCACAGAGCGGCTCTCGTTGGTTTTTTTGTTCCAGACCGTAAAATCGATTTTCCAATTTCCATCTGTGTATGAGCCAGAGGTAATGGGTATAGTTCCATGACCGCCTAGATAAAAACCGTTTCGCCCGGAGGAAAAGGTTTTGCCATCCGGGTAGGTAATTACATAGGAATAGTACCACACCGGGTCAGCCTGTACCGGCCCCTTAATCCAGGCCCCAAAACGCTGATTCCCTTTGTAGGTTCCCGCAAAGGCTCCCTGTTCATAGAGTTCTTTCATATCCCAGGCGGTTCCCCGCTGGGCAATCTTGAGCACCTTGTCGTATTCGGCGTCCTCGATGATAAGCCCCACTCCCATATCTATAAGGTTCCATGACTGGGCCGCCGCCGCAAAACTCACGGTACAAGCAAAAAGCGCCGCCACAAATTTCTTCATCAATATACCCTCCGCAATTCTTCCGGGACCTACCGGTCATATTAAAAGTATACTACAGTATAGTACAACCGGTCAGCACTGAGCAAAAAATGACAGGCCAAGGCGTTTAAGCGCCTTTTCGGCATCACCCCATCAGAGGCACGCTCGGCATCGGTTCCCCTGGAACTCTGGCCGCCTATACAGCTTACGGTGATACTCAAAGGAGATAGATCGATGAAATATCGCATTGAACAACGGGATGAAATGGAGTTTGCGGGGCTGGTGTTCCGTACAACGAGTACCGGCGGGGTTAACCTTAAGGTTATTCCCCAGTTTTGGGTGGATAAACACAAGGATGGTTCGGTAGCAAAGCTTGCTCAATTCTGCGGCCCCATGGGAATGCTCGGCATTTGCTATGACTACAAGCCGGAGGACAACAGCTTTGCCTACGCTATTGCGGTAGAGCGGGGCATCAAAAGCCTTAAGGACTTTCCGCAGGGCTGCCAGCTAATAAAGGTGCCGGCCGCAACCTATGCGGTCTTTGAATGCCGGGGCCCCATGCCCCAGGCGATTCAGGACCTCTGGAAGCAGATTTATACCGACTGGTTCCCTGCTTCTGAATACGAGCATGCGGGCACCCCGGACTTTGAAGTCTATCCTGACCAAGATGACCCGGCCATAACGGAGAACAGCCCCAACTACCGGAGCGAAGTCTGGATTCCTATTAAAAAGAAGGCTAAGGGCTAGTGCTTTGGTCGCGGGGCGCTGCCGGGCCGGTGTGCGGTGCGTGCGGGGGCCGGCGGTCCCCAGGCCTGTGCAGGGCGTATGCGGGTGCGGCCGCCTGGGCTGTGTGCAACAGGTGCGGCTGCGGGGCCCCTGTGCAGCGCATGCAGGTGCGGCTGCGGGGCTCTGCTGGTGGCGGGCCCCGTGCGGACGGGTCCGCCTGGCTCTACCAGACTCCATGGCCGGAGCCCCGCTCCTTAAATTTGTATGAATTTATGGAATGGCACTCCATAAATTTGACTAAATTTGTGGAGTGGGGGGCTATAGTACTTGTGCCACATTGGATTCAAATTGATTATTCCGTCACCACCGTATCATAGAGTCCGATCGGCTCGCCTTCGTGGCGGCGGATGCCGGTGTAACCCAAGCTCGGGTCTTCGTAGCGCTTAAACTTATACACCGCGTCGTTCATGAGGGCGCTGTTAAAGACCCCAAGGCTTACAAGAAGCTCAAAGTCCTGGACGGTGAGCCCCGTCACCTTTTTAAAAAGCCCCGGTTCAAGCTGGGTAATTACATCCCTCAGGGTCCGCTCCCGGTAGTCGGTGAGATACATAAACACGGGAATTCGCGTCGCAAATTTGATGAGCTTTTCCTGGATTTGTTTACGCAGGCTCTTGTATTCCTTCTCATCGTCGGTAAGTTGCTTTTTTTCTTCCGTTGAAAGCTCCCGGTCGAAGGCTTCTTTTTTTGTTTTATGGACCGCTTCGGATTTGTTGATGATGGTCTCGATGTCCTGGTTTAGACGGCGAAAGCCTTCGATGCTCATAAGGGCTTGCATGGCCTTTTCGTTGTTCATCAGGCGACGGAGTGTCTCGTTATCCACATTAACAAGGAGGGCGCTTTCCCAGCGGCGGGCCAAGAGCGTGGCAGTGGTGCCGCTCATGGCCATGTCGAGGACTCCGGCTGCATCAATCTGGCGCATAGAACTGCCATCGTATGCCAGAATCGGCAAAAAGTGAATGAACTCAGCGACCTTCTGTTCGGGGTCAACATCGTCTACATTCAAACGGCAACTGTATTCCTGGATTTGGCGAAGCGCCCGGTCGGGAGCAAAGTCAAAGACATAACATTCTTTTTTGAGGATTAATTCTTTGTTTGGGCTTTCGCCATCGGGATTTTTGATTGTCCAGGGGCTCTGCACCCGGAAAGCGGCTTGAAAATAAGTTTCCGGGCTCGAAAGATTACGGAGCATAAAGATCCCTGTCCAGGGGCGCACCGTAACTCCCGTAGTAAGCTTGCCGCAAGTGAGAGTAATGGTTTTAGTTGTTAATGGATCAGCCATAGCTTTTAATACTGGTTGTAAAGCATTCACTCCGATGCCTGCGGAAGCTCCTGCCGCCACTATAACCCGGTAATCATGGAAAAAACGGTTGTGTCGAGCTTTCAACAGGTTCGCCATGGCATGGCAGGCGGCCACACTGGGCAAAAACCACAGCGTGTGATTCAGAACTTTCAAAAGCCGTACATCCGAATAAGGCAACGGTGGTTTTTCGGCGCCGAGCCGCAGATTGTCCAAGCTGGTAGGCAAATCTGCACCACGGATAATATTCAGCCACTTTTGCACCTCATCTTCGTGTTTAAAGCGCGCCGCCTCACCAAAGCCCTCGGCGGCAAAGAACTCATTTAGATCAAATTCATTAAATTCGCCTTGCAGGGCTACTTCACGCAATGTGTCAGGTAGCTGGTAGGTCATCAGGACCATCCGCGGAAGGGCTTCGTAGGGATTGGGCCCTTGTGTAGAATCCCAATTTTCCTTGGCCTGTTGTTCATCTGAATAGGTCCAGTTATAAATTTGTTCTTCTATAAATTCACCGGTAGTAATTGCTCTGAATGGAGTCCCCGAAAGATACAGATAGTGGCTTGCGGTGATTGGTAAAATATCTTCTATCTCCTCATTTGGATCTTTGAGAAAGTCCGCCGCTTCACCTTCCGCATAGTCTTGTTCTTTATCATCCTCTGCTTCAAAAAGCTCCTTTGCCCGTTCCCTCCAGGCACCGTAGTGATATTCATCGAAAATCACGCAATCCCAGTTGGTTGCGTGGACCCATTCATTTTTAGGTTTGATACCACCGGTACTGCGATCACGGCCCAAATAGTCCTGGAATGACCCAAAACACACGATAGGTTGGGTCTTATCTGCATTTTGCCAGGTGATTGATCCGTCGGGTTTAATAAACTGCCAGCCTGCAAAATCTACATGGGTACGAAGATCCTCTTCCCAGGCACTTTGCACCGCGGGCTTAAAGGTAAGCACCAGGATTTTTTTCCATCCCATGCGTTTGGCCAGCTGATATGCCGCAAAGGTTTTCCCAAAGCGCATTTTGCAGTTCCATAAAAAATGGGGTGTTTTGTTGTTTTCACTTCGGTAGCTCTTGAAATAGGTGATCGTCTTTTGAATGGCCGCTTCTTGTTCGGGCCGTAAACCAAAAGAATAAGAACGTTGGTCCTCGAAAAGCTGTCCGGTGCGTACCGCATGAATTGCAGAACGGACCTGTTCAACCGTGCAACGGAACCATTCGCCTGCTTCTTTGTGAACGCCATTAATGTGCAGCATCCGATGTACTTCATGATCGGTAAAGGTGGTACCATCACTGCGAATTGCCGGTTCCTCCAAAACGATACGATAGGGCTTTTCTCCGGGTTTTACGATTGGGTATTGTTCGGCCACCCGTTCTTGAACACTGCGGGATGTGTAACCGACTTTTAATAATCCCTTGTATTGCGGATGAGTGTCCTCGTAGGCATAGATTTTAGGATCTACTTTAGGCCGCGGGGGGAAAAATTGGGAATCCGCTGTTTCGTCTAAGGTACGCATCATTAATACAACCCCAAGGTAATTTTTAGTGCATCATCCACTTTCGCCATCAAAGGGCAGTGCCCTATTTTCTTGTCTATCTCTCGTTCTTCTATAGTAGCAAGATGATCGGTGACTATTACTGAATCAGTAAGCAGACCCATAGCTTGGGCTGCAGCATCCTGCATATTGATTGGTATCCTCGTGGGGCCTGTACGTTGCAGGTTTGAAGTAATCATCACTGCAATGGTCTGGTTGAACTCGCTCTGAACTTCATCACCCATAACGATTAAGGCAGGTCGTTTTTTATAATGGGTAAGATCTGAATAGGGGAAACGTACAAGAATGACATCACCCCGTTTATAGCTGGTCATACCCTTCCATCCCCGGAGCATCCC
Source organism: Treponema sp. J25 (assembly GCF_004343725.1). NCBI lineage: Bacteria > Pseudomonadati > Spirochaetota > Spirochaetia > Treponematales > Treponemataceae > Treponema > Treponema sp. J25. Next base: position 7,254 of record NZ_PTQW01000019.1, on the reverse strand, counting down.
AGTCTTCTGCAAAATGACGAAGCCGAGCATAGGTTTCGAGGGTTTCTTCCGCTGTCCAGCCCAAAGACTGGACGGAGAGGATATTCCCAGAAGAGGCTGTACTCAGGGCATTCCCCGGCTGATAGAATTGGGGGATCTGTTCGGATATACCACTCTGCTTATTCCCTTTGAGTGAGGGTTTTTGTGATACATTTAGGGTTGTGGTATTCCAAAAATTAAGATGTAGAGAAAGGGTATCAGAAATCATCTTTAATACTCCGGTTCTAGTTTTTCTATAGTACTATTTGTTAAAATCTGGGTGAAAAAGAATGCTTTTGAAGCATTATGTAATTGCTTTAAATCCTCCTGAAGTTCATCCCATGAGGCTAGCTCTTTCTGAGAAAGGGTTTCTAGATCGATTAGTGTTCCCTTTTGTTTCCCGTCGAGAAGCATGAGCTCTGCGGGACTTACAATTTGTACAATATGGGTGACCATTGTTTCAGGAATTTCTACACGTGTTTGCACAGGGAACTGATTGACTTGATAAGACCCGATTTTTAAATCCAACTGAATTGCCGAAAGATCCGGCTCTTTATCCAGGTTGATCAAATCTATATATCGAAGGGAATGCCGCAGGGGATTCGGTATAAGATGACTTTCTTTAAGAGTGCGGATTACGGAGGTAATATTTGTATAAAAGGCTTCCCATCCAATGTAGGGTTTTGTACAATTGACGGTAACTACCCGATCCCCAACCTGCCATACTAAGGGGCTGTTTGTTGCTTTGATCCGTACCTTGGCGGCGAAACTCAGATTCGGATCCACCTGGCCAATAAACGCGGGCAGTTCTGCGGCGGGCAGGCGCTCTATCCGTAAATCTGGATGTTCTGCTTGGAGCTTCGTAAACAGTAAGCCTGGTAAAACCTCTGCTGCGCCGGGAGCCTCAAACTGGAGCTGCCAAATGACTTCAATGAGGGGCTCTTTTTTTAATCGTTTGGGGACCATGGCCATTGATATTTCCTTTATTATTGCTGTTTTAGTGTCTTATAAGGCTTGGAACTTGTCAAGGCAGCGTGTTTGAGAACTTATATTTCCTTTCCCAATCGTTTCCAACGACTAGCAAAAGCTTCACGCCCTCCTTCCATTACCCTACAGACTTCCTCTCTGACTTGTTTATCCTGCAATACACCACTTTGCGCTACAACGCATTGACCATTTTTAAAATCCATGACATGCACCAATTCGGCATCCCCATTGACCACCACATTAGCATTATGGGTGATAACAATGAGCTGGCGGCGCAATTTATTTTCTCGAATTTGGCGTACTATTAAATCATAGATGAGGTGATTATCTAGATCATCTTCGGGCTGGTCAAGCACAATAGGCTCTTCACCAAATGCGAGTAAAAAAGCCAATAATGCCGCTGAGCGTTGCCCTTGCGAACCCTCGTGGATTTCATACCACTGATTATTGCGCTGATATTGGATTTTGAGATCATCTTCTGGAAACCATGTCATCACATAATCGGCAAACTCTGGTTTTTGGAGTTTACGCTCTAAATAGTTCGAAAAGCGTCCTCCAATAGTATCCGAACGATCAAGCAAAACAGACCGTATGTTGTTTAGTTTTTCAAGCTTACAGTTGATATCTTCTGTGTTTGTCGTAATTTCTGATACCAATTTGTCAATATCATCTTGGAACCGTTCGTCTGGCGCTTCGATAAGTTCACGCAAACTTTGTTCAATAATCTGCTTATCAAAACCAAAAGAAACTACCTGGATACGGACATAGGGATTTTGCTCCAGTTTCTGCTCCAGGAATTCTTCCCTTTTCTGAGTAATGGCCTGGCGGTATTCAAGAATCAGTTCCTGTTGTCTCTGGATTTGGCTGACTAATTCGTTGTGTAGGGTCTCCAATTGCTGAAGAGTTTTAACTTGTTTTTCTAATTCCTGCTGTTCCTGCGTCAGGCGCGTAAAGGCTTGCGAATCTGACACCCCTTGACTGGCAAGTTGTTTTTGTAATTCTTCATATTTATTATATATAGAGCGGATGCGAGAATTCCAAGCCATCAGTTGTTCGCGACTCTCTAGACTGTTAACAAACTGTTCTAACGAACATATTTCTTGTTCTAAAGATTGGCAAATTTTTGTGAGAAATGCATCAACTTCTCTGCGCCATTGCAAAAGATCAACATCAGACTCCCCGAAATATTCCGGAGGCCATTCATCAAGAATCAATTGTTTCGCAGTACCGCGCAACATTTCCACCATATTATGAAGCTTTGCTTGTGTATCGCTAAGGATCTGTTCTTGATACCGAGCCTGAGCATATGCTTGTTGTATGGCTGCTTGGTCCCCCTGTTTCAAGAAATTCAGTTTTTCTTTCACTTCTTGCAAACGGCGCTTAACCTCAGGCAGAGTAGTGAGTTTTCCCTCAATTTCGCGCAATTGGGTACGCTGAGTTAGAAATGCGCGCCGTGCTTCTTCGAAATTCTGCTGTAAAGATTCTACTCCGGCCGCTTCATCAATAACATTCAGTAAGGCCAATCTCCCCTTACCTGCCATTGCGATAATCTGTCCTTGCGAAAATAATCGCAAAGGAAAACGACTAGCGTTGATAGCCTGACTTTCCGTTTGCTGCCATTGATCATTTTGCCACTCTTCGACGATGGCTTTTTCATCTGCTGCTTGCCAAGTCACCCGTAAAAGCGAATTCTCTGTCTGCCACTCTACCCGGATTTCTGTATCCTGTCGCAATGCGCCAGGATCATCCCGGCCTTCGGTCACTCGGCGAAATGATTGAAAGCGTTCATATGGTTCACTGTCCTCTGGCAAAACTTCAAGCTCATTTTCCCGTTGAGTTGCGATCCGAAGCGCGTGCACCATTGTGGACTTACCGGTTCCACGACCACCAACCACGGCGTTAAAATATGGCGAAAATTCAAATCGCGCAGGTTTTCCGTGCCCCATTACCTTCATCTTATTAATTTCAATAGCACGGATTATATGCGCGGGGATTTTAAACGGATCAAATGATCCTTCTTCGCTTCTCAGAATTGACACACCATTCCCATCAAGCAACGCTAACCGCAAACCTTCTAAGGTAGGCTTGGCCATTTTAACCCATGTATAGCGGCTACCAGGCGCGTTATTCCCCTGAAAACTATGGCAATCACTCCCCAATACACGGGTTAAAGCAGACGCTTGTTTTTCCACGGCTTCCGGAAATGGAGTTGCTGCACTGCACCATTCTATTGCAAGTAGCCCCTCTACTTCCAAGACTTGTTTGATAGTATTCGCGGAAAGCGAACATTGCTTAGTCCCTGGTTTAACACGCAATAAACCCTTTTCGTCGTCAGCGTGTGCCGGGATAGGAATAGCCCCCGCTTTCAATACTTCGGCAATCACTTCGGCCGCGGATTTGTTGGTTTCTCCGTCACTGTTGCCCCTGGTTCCCTGATAACCGACCGCCCCTAACAAAGTATCAATGTCACTGGTTGTGGCATTGGGATCGAAAATAGCCAATATATGCACCCCACCATTCGCCGAAATTTCCACCCCTGGGAATAATGTCAATTCACGAAAACCTTCAGGAGGCGATCCATTGTCAGATTGGCTCTTCATTTTCTCGTAAGCTGTTTTGATTCGATCAATCCATACGCCGCTATTATGGTCGGTTATGGCCACACAATCAATGCCAGCCGCCATAAAGCGAAGCAACCATTTTTCCGGTGTTACTTCCTGTTCTGTCCCAATTGATTTTTGCCAGTGTTCAGTATCAGCAGAAGCCGGCGTGTGCGCGTGAAAATCGAATTTCCACCACCGAGCGCCAGGATATTTCCAATATTTCAAGCTCTCTTCTTCGCGTCTATTCGTGTTCATTCGCGGTTTCACTATTTGTTCCATATGCGCCTCCTTATTCCTCTTCATCCTCCGCCGGGGGAGCTTCTTGTTCGCCTGTGGCCGGCATGGGGCGGATCATCTGTTCGATAAAGGCGATTTCATCCGCGGTCAGGCCGTATTTGGCATAGAGCTCTTCATCGGTCCAGGGTTTGGAGAAATCCTGGATGGGGACGAAAGTATATGATTCTTTTGTGATATGATGAGAATACATGAACTGGGCAACTAAAAACCGGAAAAACTTCGTTTTCATGTAGCTGATTAAGTTTTGTGCCTCCTGTTTGGTAGCGTAAGCACCAATCACCAAATAGGTTTCTGTGCAGATCGTTCCAGGCGGTAAAATATCAATCTTGGAAAAAACCCGCCGTTTCCCGTCTGGACCAGGATTTCCCGCATGATCATAGCCTACATAGGAAGTAATCACCTTCCACAGGTCAATTAACTCAACCCCTACGGTAATCTCACCGCGCGGATATGGTCCCTCACCGTTTTGCCAGCGCAAAATTAAATCGCCCGATTCTTTTGGACGGACAAATGTTCTTAAACCAAATGGTTTACTTGCAGACACTTGCTCGCTCATGGGTCGTTCCCGTTTGGCTAACACCTTACGCACAATCGAGACTGCTTTGCCGTGGCGAATCAGCGTGGGGAATTCATCGAGCTTTCTGGTCGAGACAGCCTGTTCTCCCTGTTTGACATTGGTAATCTCGCAGGGACCATGGTAATCCCGTTCCCACAAGAAGTAGCAAACCCCACCAGCAATATCCACGCCGGGAAAAACTTCGCCAGCGTTTTCAAAATCCACCAGTTTATGAATCCGATCATCATGAAGCATTTCTTCGCGGAAACTATCCAGCCCCTTGCCGCCGGCAAACCAGCGGGAAGGAATAATCATCGTTAAAAAACGGGGATTGAGTTTTTTCGCTTGATGTACGAACTTATTATAAATCGGGGATGCGCTCCGCCCAAAGCCACCATCACTCAGCTGATACGGCGGGTTGCCGATAATCACATCAAACTTCATGTTAAAGATCTCCTCCGGTTGTTCGGTATGAATAAACTCATAGGCGTGGGTTTCCAGGTCCGCACCGCGGTCGTAGTTTTGATCGCTCGCCCCACAGTAAAGGCAGCGGCCGTTCTGCCAGGCGTGTTCGGTACGCCGGTAACGGATATTGCCTTCGGCCGTATCAAAAACGGTGCACACCGAATATTTGCCGTTGGCGTGCTTGGAACAATACAGGGTGCGGCGGGCCATGAGGGCGGTGAGCTCGGTGATGGCGATGCCAAAGAGCTGATTTTTCATGATATGGTTAATCCGCTCCTGCCGGTCGGGGATGGTCTGTTCCAGGCCCTTATCCAGGCGCTTGGCGATTTCCCGCAAAAACACGCCGCTTTTGCAGGCGGGGTCCAAAAAGCGGGCCTGGGGATCGCTCCAAAGGCTTTGGGGCAACAGGTCGAGCATGCGGTTTGCCAGCGCCGGCGGCGTAAAAACCTCGTCGCTCGAAAGGTTTGCAAGGCAAGTCAGCACATCGGGATTGTAGCCTCTATTCGCTAATCCACGCGAATGGTTACCAAGAGATTGCGACCGTTGATTATTCTCCCCTTCGCGTCCATTCGTGTCCATTCGTGGTTTCCCCCTTTATCCGCCAATACACGCGAATACACGCTAATGAATCCTGGCCACCGG
>NZ_PTQW01000019.1:0-1601 GCF_004343725.1 Treponema sp. J25 | reverse complement strand
GTCCATTCGCGGTTTCCCCCTTTATCCGCCAATACACGCGAATACACGCTAATGAATCCTGGCCACCGGCTATCCCCCTCTTCGTGTTCATTAGCGTTCATTAGCGTTTATTCGCGGTTCCCCCTTTATCCGAGAATGCACACGAATTAACACCAATAGCTCCCAGCCTCCTTCTATCCCCTTCGTGTCCATTCGCGGTCCCCCCTCTTATCCACGAATACACGCTAATGAACACTAATAAATCATAACTACCAGATATATCTTCCTTATTCGTGTCCATTAGCGTTCATTAGCGTTTATTCGCGGTTCCCCCTTTATCCGAGAATGCACACGAATTAACACCAATAGCTCCCAGCCTCCTTCTATCCCCTTCGTGTCCATTCGCGGTTTCCCCTTCGTTCTATCACGTTCATTAGTGGATTTCTGTCATTACCATACGCTTCCATTCTAACTTGGGAGTTCCAAAGTTAAGCAGTAAACCAACAGGTTTGTCCGCCGCTTTCAAATAATTCAATAATTGGGCTTCTTCAATCGATGTTAATTGTTTGATCGCCTTGATTTCTACAATAATTTTACCAAAGCATATAAAATCCGGAAAGTATTCCTTAACTAATTTACGACCTTTGTATACTATTTCTAGGGACGGTTGTGATATAAAAGGTATTCGTTGCTCTTCAAACTCAATAGCCAGAGCCTCTTGATAGACCGCTTCTAGGAAACCGCTACCAAGTTCATTGGCCACTTCCATAGCCGCCCCCACAATAGCATAGATTTCATCTTTATAAATCAATTCATGTTCTTTAGCGTTCTTTTGGGGCTCTCTTTTTTCTTGCTGTTCAATCAAACTCATTTGAATTCCCCTTACTGAGGATTCATACGCTGGGCTAGTTCTAAGAAATGCACCGGCGGATAATCTCTGACCGGCTCGGGAATAAAAACCTCTTCTTCCTGATCGGAAAAAAGGGGCAGATCCCGCATGGAGGCATGATTCACTAGCTCATGAAAAGCAAAATCTCGCCGTTTCATCATACTGCCGTTCACTAATGACCACTCGGGAAAGATAATGGGTTGAGGATTTTCGCCCACTGTTTTGAGCGACAAGGCATCCCCATGTAAAATATTGCAGGATAAAATAAAACGGACGCTTTCCCGGCAAGCTTCCTTAGTTTTTTCTCCGTAGAGAGTTGTGTACGCCGTATCAAAGGTCTGATAAAGCCGGTGACGGCATTCTTCGACATTATCGAGCAAAATATCAATCCCGTACAAGCTTGAGACAGCGAGCACTGCGTAGCGTTCGTATTCGAGCTGGTTTTTACGGTAGCGCTGATCCACCACCTGGAGTTTGCGTTCAAGTATGGCGATTAAAAAATTCCCCGTGCCGCAGGCGGGCTCTAAAAAGCGGGAATCTATACGGACCGTCTCCTGCTCTACCAGGTCAAGCATGGCGTTTACAATATGACGGGGAGTAAGAACTTCTCCATATTCTGCTACTCGATGTCGTGATTTAATGTGTTTTTCCATGGTGTTTTATTTAGTATGACCCAAAAAATATCTCCTGGCAAGGACTTAAGGGTGCGTAGCTGGTGTGTTAAGAGACATGG